>CAMAWS010000081.1 GCA_945861845.1 Candidatus Sulfopaludibacter sp. SbA3
GCATTCCCTATCAGCCCTGGGCCAGGGCGATGCGCAACTACCGCGAAAATGTCAGCCTGCAGGCAGACGATCCGGAAGGGTTCTGCCTTCCACCGGGCGGGCCGCGGCTGATGACCACGTTCTTTTCCATGGAGATGATTCAGCTTCCAGACCGGTTCATCTTCATCTTTGAAGGCGGATCGCACGTCTGGCGCACCATATATATGGATGGCCGGCCACATCCTCCCGCTGAAGAACTGGCGCAATTTTCCACGTGGCTGGGACATTCGGTTGGCCACTGGGAGCAAGACACTCTCGTTGTCGATACCGTCGGTTTCAATGAAGGAACATGGGTGGACTCCCTGGGCGATCCGCATACCAGCAAGATGCACCTCATCGAGAAGTTCACGCGGCCGAACCTGATGACCCTGCATTACGAAGTCACAATCGACGATCCAGGCGCATACACAAAGCCATGGACGATCGATTGGGATATTCCGTGGGTTGCCGACAAGGAAATCAAGGAGTACATCTGCCAGGAGAATAACCGATGGCAGGAAAACTGGATTATTGCGAACAAGATGGGCGGCGGCACCGGCAATGTTGGCGCGGATATGGGACAAGGCCACCCGGCCAAAGGCACCTGGATGGGAACCTGGGGGAAAGGCAATAACGTCCTGATGGCGTTGGACTGGGACGGAAAGATGATTTCAGGAACCATCAATCCCGGAGGAGATGAAGTTGTTCTCCAGAATGGATCACTGGATGCGGACAAGTGGACAGTTCACCTCGAGGGGAAATCATCCAAGGGAGTTCCGGTGGTCATCGACGGCAAATTCGAAAACCTGGGATGGGGCAACCGCTCGCTCGTGGGTACGTGGACTCAGGGAACTACGAAAAGCAACTTCAAGATCTCCCGGCAGCGATAGAAAATTCCCGGTTGGGCGATTCGATTGAAAAACGATTGGTGATTAATGATTAATACCTTCAGTCAAATCGGCAAATGACAAAGCGATTGAATCGGTCGAGCGCAATAGTCATTAATCACTAATCATTTTTCAGTTCTCATCGGTGTGAAGCTGAATAGTTACATTCGGCTTGAGAAATCCTTGAAACTGTTGGAGGACCGCATGCGAAATCGTCTGGCATCAGTCACGGTGTGTGGTGGGCTGGCCTTGGCCAGCCTGGTTGGTGTGCTCGAGTTACGAACCCAGGGCCAGGCTGCATCGGCTGCGCAGGCGCCTGTGCCGATCGCTCCACCGGATACGGCAGGGCTGCGAACGCAGTACGAGCGGTGGCGGACAGAGTTCAAGACCTGGGGCAAGTGGGCCCCGTTAGGCCAGGAGTCCAGGGGTACGACAAGCCTGATCACGCCGGATAAGGTCGCCAACACGATGAAGCTTGTGAAAAACGGGATCGTGGTGTCGCTTGCGCACGCCGAGCCGCAGACGGTTGCCGCAGACGTCGGCGCCGCCGGCATCTTCCACCGCGTCACGAACGCGATCACTGATGGTGGCACGACGGACAACTACCAGGTGAGCTACCACGGCCAAACCGTCGCGCATATCGACACCTGGTGTCACTTCTTCGAGAACGGGCAGATGTACAACGGTGTGCCGGTCAAGGACAACGTGACGAACGAGAGCGGATGCATCAAGGGCAGCGTGATGAACTGGAGGGGCGGAGTCACGACGCGTGCCGTCCTCTACGACATCGCGCAGCTGAAAGGCGTTGAATGGGTCGACCCCAACGTGCCTGTCACGCGTGCGGATCTCGAAGCCTGGGAAAAGAAATCCGGCGTGAAGATCGGCCCGGGGGATATCCCGCTGCTGTACATCGGGCGTTGGAAGAGGCGCGCGGCGCGCGGCCCGTGGACGGGCCAGGTGGCGGGCTATTACCCCGATACGATTCCATGGATGCATGAGCGGCTGCCGGCCTTCATCGGCCACGACTTCAATATTGACTGGAATCCGAGGCCCGGCTGGGAAGGGATGCGCAACCCAATCCACGTGGCGGCGCTGAACTGGATGGGGATCAACATCCTGGAGTGCCTCGACCTCGAAGAGTTGGTTTCCACGGCGCGGCGGCTGAAACGCTACGAGTTCGTGATTACGTTCGCGCCGCTGCCGGTGGAAGGCGGCACCGGTTCGCCGGTCAATCCCCTGGCGATTTTCTAGCGGGATACAGCGACCTGACACCTGGAATACTTGACGGCACCCGCATGAAATACCTATGCTTGCCACCAGTGAATTCACGGAGGTTTGATGATGCGACGACATAGTTTCTGCGCTGCATTACTGGTGACTGCGGCCCTGGCCTTGTCACCCGCGATGATGCAGTCCATTTTCGCCCAGGGAGCGGACCTTCGGGACGCCCCGCCACCAAAAGTTAAACGGCCCGCACCGCGAACTGCCGAGGGCAAGATAAACTTCGGCTCTCCAGTCGGAGACAAAGGGTTGTGGTTCGCCAACGATAACCGCATTGCGGTTGCGACAACCCGGGAAGAAACCGGTGAGCGTGATCTCGACTCGAGGTTTGCCTCAGGACCAACGGCGTACCCGAAGATCAAGGTCAGCGATATCCCTTTCCAGCCCTGGGCCAGGGCCCTGTTCATCTGGCGTGGATCCCATGAGTTTGAGCCCTACACGCGCTGCAAGCCGGCTGGTGGACTGCGAATGGTTGCCACGGCGTACGGAACTGATTTCATCGATGTTCCCGACCAAAAACGCATTTACATCACTCAGACCGGCGGACCTCACTCGTTCCGTTCCATCTATATGGATGGCCGATCCCACCCGAAGGACCTGGATCCCAGCTATTACGGGCATTCGGTTGGTCACTGGGAAGGCGACACGCTGGTCGTGGACACGGTTGGATACAACGAACGCGGCTGGATCGACCTTCGTGGAATGCCGACCACCGAACAGCTCCACACCATCGAACGTTTCACTCGTATGGATTTCGACACCATCCGGTACGACCTGACCATCGACGATCCGGGAGCTTATACCGCTACGTGGACGTCCGGCATGGACTTGCGCTGGGGTGAAGGATCCGAACAATTCGAATTCGTGTGCCAGGATGGAAACCTTGCGCCGATTCTGATGATTGGCGAAGGCAACGTTAAGGTCGATCGCAGCAGCAGAATTGTTCCGTAATATCGACCCTCGGCCACGCGATTCTTCCAGGCAGTAGTGTACGGGGGTAGCGGGCGGCAATGGTGCGCGCCGCCCTATTCCCAGTGCACCACATCGCCGCTGTAGACTTCCTCGATCCTGCCGTCTTTTTGTTCGAGACGCAGGGCGCCGAAGCGATTCAATCCCCTGGTGGTGCCTTCCAGCAGCCGCCCGCTGTCGCTGATCGTTAGTTTCCGGCCGTTCGCAAAACTCGAATGAGCCGTCCACTGGTCGATGATTGCAGTCGCGCCCCGCTTTTCGAAATCCGCCTGCAGGTTTTCGAACTCTTCACAAAACTCGAGCAGAATCTCGATCCGGGACTGGACACGGCCGGATTCAATTCTTAACGACGTGGCAATCTCTGTTAATTCGGACGGCATCCTGGCGTGATTCACGTTCAGGCCAACTCCGACAATCATCGTCCGGATCATGTCCACCTCCGCCTGGATCTCGGAAAGAATCCCGCAGACTTTCTTCCGGCCGACCAGCAGGTCATTCGGCCATTTGATATCCACGTCCACTCGCGTGTCGCGCTCCACGGCGTTGTGCATAGCCACGGCCGTGCCGAGCGTGAACAAAGGCGCCAGGCTCGGCGGAATCCGGGGCCGCAATATCATCGAAAAATACAACCCGGACTCGGGCTCGGAGTGCCATGACCTGCCCAGCCGTCCACGGCCGGCAGTCTGGTATTCGGACACGATCACAGTGCCGTCCGGCGCCTTGCGGCCATGCGAAAGCAGCCGCGAGGCGAAGGCATTCGTCGAGTCGACTTTGTAAAAGTGATAGAGCGTTTTGCCCAATTCGGCGGTGCGGAGGCGGGGACGAATCAACTGGGGAAGCATCACGTCTGGCAGGCGCACCAGGCGATACCCGGTGAACGGCTCGCCGCGAATTTCCACGCCGCTCTCGCGAAGCTTTTCAACCCATCGAACCAGCGTTGAATGGGGTACGCCGAGGTCGCGAGCAAGCTTCTCTCCAGACACAGTGATGGTCATGTTCTGCATCAGCGCAAACAGAAGCTCGTCGAGTTTCCTGTCCATGGAGTCTATTTGGGCGTGACTCGCAGATTAATGTCTACCGCGGGAACAGAGTGGGTCAGGGCGCCGACGGAAATGTAATCGACGCCTGCTTCGGCAAAGCCCCGGACGTTATCCAGCGTGATGCCTCCGGACGATTCGAGAGGAACCCGTCCTGCGGCGATCTCCACGGCCTGGCGAGTCAGCGCGTGATCGAAATTATCGAGAAGCACAACATCGGAGCCCGCCTCAATGGCCATGCGAAGCTCTTCGAGCGATCGCACTTCAACTTCGATCTTTACCAGATGACCCACATGGCTCCTCGCGGTATGCACGGCATGAGCGATTGACCGCTGGAAGATCAGGTGGTTGTTCTTGATCAACACGGCATCGAACAGTCCGGCACGGTGGTTCATCCCGCCGCCGCAGGTCACTGCATACTTGTCCAGGACCCTCAGGCCCGGGGCTGTCTTCCGAGTGTCTATGATTCGCGCTCGCGTCCCTTTCACGAGATCTGAAAATTGTCGGGCGAGTGAGGCAATTCCGCACATCCGCTGCAGAATATTCAAGGAAGTGCGCTCCACAATGAGAATGGAATGCGCGGAGCCGGTAATCTCGGCAAGGACTGTACCGGAAGTGACGGCAGCGCCGTCCTGAACCGAGGCGCGAAACTCCAGGTTCTGGTCCACCAGGCTAACCAGCTCTTTGACGACACCGATGCCTGCCACCACGAGTGGCTGCTTGCTGGTATATCGGCCGGCGCCGCGCGCTGCTGGCGGTATGATTGCACGCGAAGTTATGTCGCCGTTGCCGACGTCCTCGCGAAGGGCGGCTAGCAGTGTGTCACGAAGGAATTGCAGGTCTATCGGTTGCATAAACTAACGGCACGTCAGCTCTGGATGGTGCGCGGTCATAGAAGGTGTGAATCAATTTCAATCCAGCAAAACTCCCCTCCTTGGATAAGGAGGGGTGGACGCGACCTCAAGAAAATGCCGCGAAGCGACCATTGAATGGAGCGGACGGGGTGGTTGGTTCAAGCGATTGCTTGATCAGCACCACCCCGTCTGCGCCGTTTCTGTGGCTTCGCGCCGTTTTCTTTCTGGCGCAGCCACCCCTCCTCATCTGAGGAGGGGAGCTTCTCTAGCCTGCGATTCATTCACATCTTCATAGACCGCGCACCATCTTGAAGGTTCATATTTACGCCAGGCGGTTCAACCCTTCCGACAGTTTCGCAGCCTGGTCCTGGTAGTCGGCAAGCCTTCGGCGGTTTTCCTCGACGACGTCCCTGGGAGCGCGGTCGACAAAGCTCGCACTCGACAGCTTGCGTTCGAGGCCATCGATCTCGCGGCGCACCTTTTCCATTTCCTTGTTCAATCGGGACTTCTCCGCCTGAAAATCGATCAGGCCCGCCAGCGGAACCTCGAACGCCAGTCCGCCAGCCACGGACTGCACCGCCATGGTGTCGCCACTGAGTTCGGGAACTACTTCAAGCTGGCTGACGTGCGCCAGCTTGAAAATGTACTCGCGCGCATCGGTAAGCATCCTGGCAAGCTCCGGATCCGTCGTGGCAATCCGCACCGGCACCTGCAGCTTCGCATTGACATTCTTCTCCGAACGAATATTACGAACCCTGGCCACGATGTCCTGAATGAGTTCCGTGTGGGACTCGGCGCGCGCGTCTACCATTTCAGCATTGAATTCAGGATAGGGCGCGATGACGATCGACTCGCCCTTGTGCGGAACGTTCTGCCAAAGCTCCTCGGTAATGAACGGCATGAAAGGATGCAACAGCCGCAGCGCACTCTCGAACACATAGAGCAGCGTGGGCTTTGATCGCTCGGGATGAAGCTTGACCATCTCGAGATACCAATCGCAGAATTCGTGCCAGAAGAACCGGTAAATCTGCCTCGATCCCTCGTGGAGATTGTAGTTCTCGACGGAGCGGTTCACTTCGTCGGTGACGCGCGCAAGCCGCGACAGGATCCAGCGATCCACAAGAGGCAGATCGGATTGTTTCAGTTCCGCAAGGGAAGGCAGCCGATCCGATTCATCGACGTACCTGAAGATGAGGCGCGCCGCGTTCCAGATCTTCGTGGAGAATGCCCGGTACCCGTCGAGCATGTCCTCGGAAAGCGAAATGTCCGTGCCCGGGGCTCCCATGCGTACCAGGCCGAAGCGCACTGCATCCGTGCCATATTGATCGCATATTTCGAGCGGGTCCACGACGTTGCCTTTGGATTTGGACATCTTCTGCCGTTCCGCATCTCGAACCATGCCGGTGATGTACACATCCTTGAATGGCACTTCGTTCATGAACTTCAGGCCGAACATCATCATCCGGGCGACCCAGAAGAAAATGATGTCGTAGGCAGTGACGAGAAGCGTCCCTGGATAAAAGGCTTTGAGATCGTCGGTCTGGTCCGGCCAGCCCAGCGTTGAGAACGGCCACAATCCCGAACTGAACCACGTATCCAGAACGTCCTCGTCCTGGCGGATATTGGCCGAAGCGCACTTTGGGCAACGGTCCGGGTCGGTACGCGAGACCGTCATCTCGCTGCAGGCGCCGCAATACCAGGCGGGAATCCGATGTCCCCACCACAATTGCCGCGAGATACACCAGTCACGGATGTTCCGCATCCACTGGAAGTATGTATTGGACCAGTTCGGCGGCACGAAATTCGTGCGTCCCTGTTCAACGGCGGCAAGCGCCTCGTCGGCGAGCGGCTTGATATGAACGAACCATTGGGTCGACAGCAACGGTTCCACGACGGTGCTGCAACGCTGGCAGTGACCCACGTTGTGCATCAGCGATTCGGTCTTGCTCAGCAACTGCTGCGTCTCGAGATCGGCCAGCACGCGCTTTCGAGCTTCGAACCGGTCGAGGCCATGATACGTCCCGCCCTCGGGGGTGATCCTGCCGTCTTCGTCAATGACGCTGATTTGCGGCAATCCGTGGCGCTGGCCCATTTCGAAGTCCGCGGGATCGTGCGCCGGAGTGACCTTGACGACGCCCGTCCCAAACTGCAGATCGACAACGTCATCGAATATGAACGGGAGGTCGCGTCCCATCAAAGGGAGGACAACGAATTCGCCATTGAACTTCGCATACCGCTCGTCCTCAGGATTCACCGCAACGGCCGTGTCGCCGAGCAGGGTCTCCGGGCGCGTTGTGGCCACCTCAACAAAGGCGCCGCCGCGTCCCTTGAGCGGATATCGAATGAAGTAGAGTTTCGAATCGATGGATTCGTATTTGACTTCGAGGTCCGAGAGGGCGGTTCGGCATCGCGGACACCAGTTGATCAGTCTCTTGCCACGATAGATCAGCCCTTCCTCGTAGAGGCGCACGAACACTTCGCGCACAGCGCGAGACAAGCCGTCGTCGAATGTAAATCGCTCGCGCGACCAGTCGCATGATGCGCCGATGCGGCGAATCTGCTTGAGGATGATGCCGCCGTACTCCCGCTTCCATTCCCAGACACGTTCGAGAAATTTTTCGCGGCCAAGGTCGTGCCGGGAGATTCCCTGCTTCTTGAGTTCCCTTTCAACGACGTTCTGCGTCGCAATGCCGGCGTGGTCCATGCCAGGCAGCCACAGGGTGTTGAAACCCAGCATGCGTTTTCGGCGAACGATTACGTCGTGGACGGTATTGTTCAGCATGTGCCCCATGTGCAGGGATCCCGTCACATTGGGCGGGGGCATGACGATGACGAATGGAGGGCGGCTCGACTTTGCGTCGGCCTTGAAAAAGCCTTTGGATTCCCAAAAGCCGTACCAGCGGCTCTCGACTTCCTTGGCGTCGTAGGTCTTGGAAATCTCAGCCTTCATGTTTCTTGCTGGCAGCCAGGCTGGAATCAATCTTCTTCAATTCCTCGCGTACGATTTTCTCGGTAATGTCCGGAACGATATCCCAGGCAATGTTCTCAATGACCTGCTGCGAAAGACGCTGAATGACGCGGTCTGCAATGCGGTCAATGTCGTCCTCGGTGATGGCGCTTGCGGCGTCCGGATTGGCTTCTTCGAATATCGACTCCAGGCCCAGCAGGTCATCCGGAGTGGGCGACGCAAGGCCCGAGGCAACAGCGGCATGGTTAGGCTCGAACTCCGCTTCTGCAGTCTCTTCCGGCTGCGGCCCCACGAGTGACTCCACCAGGTCCACCAGAGCGTGGGGCTCGAACGGCTTAGTTATACTCGCGGACGCCCCCACGCTTTTCGCGTTCGCTTCATCGAAAGCGTCAAAGGCGCCGACAAGCAGGATGACCGGCGTATTGGCCAGCGAAGCATGATTCTTGACGTACGAGCAGACTTCATAACCGTTCTTCCCCGGCATGTAGATATCGGCAAGCACCAGCGACGGCCGGAGTTCCTCGAACTTCTTGATTGCGGACTCGCCGTTACTGACCGAGACGATGGTGAATTGTCCATCGGCAAAGGTTTGCGCCACGAGTCGCTGAATTGTCGGGCTGTCGTCCGCCAGAAGAATCGTGCGTTTCATATACCTAAAATTGTGGCTGCGGGGATAATGCTCAGCGCGGATTGGCCGGCTGCACCACCTGAGGTTCGATGGTAAACGTGCCTTCTTTTTCGCTATCCGGCTGCCCGGCTTCGTCCTGTACGGAAGCCGCACTGGTCTCGGTTGAGACACCGGGCCTGCGGCCGAACATTCCAAACATCTTTCCGAACAGGCCTTTCCCTTCGCGGGGTACCTGGGCGCGCGCAAGAGCCACGGGATTCGGTTCCGGGATTGGAAGGTTCATGGCCGTCAATTGCTGTTTCGCGTCAGCCGCTCGCTCGGAGAGCGGGTAGTCCGTAATGAGCCGCGCATAGTAGATGGCGCTTTCCGGTTCGTTGTCATTCCGCCGAAGTGATTCGGCCAGGCGGAACAGCACTTCGTCCATGGACGCGAAATCGGGATACTTCGTGAGGATCTCCTTGTAACGTCCGGTTGACGCAGGATAGGATTTTCTCAGGAAGTAGTGGTTTCCAACCCTGTAGACACCGTCGGCGAGCACGTCCTGCACGGCGCGAAGCTTCACTTTTGTCTCGTTGAGCAGCGGGCTGTCCGGATACATCTCGATCATCTTCTTCAGTTCCAACTCGGCGAGCAGCGACTGGGTCGAATCGCGATCCGGTTTTTCCATCATTCGGACATGGGTCATGGCGACCATCAACTGGGCGTCATCGGCGAGGTCTGTCGTGGGGAAGAAGGTGATGTAGTCCTTGAACTCCGTCTCGGATTGGGTGAGCGTCGAACTGCTGCCTTCTCGGTAGAAGGACTCCGCAAGCGCGTACTTTGCCTGCGGCAGGTACTCACTATCGGGATAGGTGTTAATCAGGGTTTGAAGCGTCAATCGGGATATCGTGTACCGGTTCCGATAGAGGTCGCTCATGGCGCGATCGTAAAGAACCCGGTCGGGCTCGTCGAGATTACTGGCCGGACCGGTCGGAACGAACCGCTGGCCGCAGCCCATCACGAGGAGAAAAGACAGGAGGAGAGATGACTTCCAAAATGAAAAACCACGAATCATACGTACTTTGAATGATAGCCAACCGATGCCGCTATTTCCAG
>CAMAWS010000082.1 GCA_945861845.1 Candidatus Sulfopaludibacter sp. SbA3
AACAGCCGTGCGTCCTGTGCGGGTGCTGGGCGCAGGCGGGTGAGTCCGGGGTCTTGCCCGTTTGGTTTGTCGCTGCACGTTACGAAGCTTTTCGGCTCGATGAACGCGCGGGCCGCCGTAATTGGAATAGACCTTAAACACTTCGGACACGCACCGTCGAAGTCACCGCGGTCCTCGGCGGTTTCCACATGACGACAATCCGGGCACTCCCTGTAGTAGCGAGTTGGCATGAAATGCTTCGGATAGGGTGCAAAAAAAGCGGCGTCCTGCCGGTTGTCTGAGAATGCCAGCAGACGACGACCACGTCCCGGTGTCTGCCAGGCTTCCGGCTTTTCTGGCAATCCTTGATAGAGAGCGTCGGTAACGACGGCTGAAAGCGCGAAGTTTCCGGGATGGAAGCCAGTCACCGCCTCGACGTCCGTGCCGGCAGTGCCGCCGCAGGCCGGGCATTTGCGGAGATAGCGCCCCTCCCCATCGTCATCGGCGGCCAGTGTCACCAGCCGAAGTGGCACAGTCGGCCCCGCGGCGGGATTGATCTCACCTGTCTGCGGATTGACTTGCCAGACATCGTCTGGGGTTAGGAAGCCTCAGCTTACGCCAGCTCCTGTGAGCTTTTCGACCAGTTTCCAGCTGCTCAAAACACGGCGTGCGTGGTTCCGGCGATTGAGATCGTACATCAGGCGACCGGACGAGCTTGCAGCGGGTCTGCAGCAAACAAGATCAAGCAATGGGGCAGCAATTCTCAATGACCGGGTAATGGACATGTGAATTCCTCGAAAGGCCGCAGGAGTATTTTGTGAATCTCCGAGGAGACAGAGGATTACGTTCGTATCGTACCAAGCTGTTTCGATTTCAAAAGCGTAGGGCCGAAGTCCCTTAGAAATACTTCGTCGACCTCCTCGCCTAGGAAGACGTACTTGTGAGGCGACCGATAAATGCAAGCTTTGCGTAATGTGTCGCTCATCACGTTTCCGAGTAGGCAACGGAACGATATTCCAAGGAAGATGAACGTATATCTCCACAGCCCATCGGCAAGCTTTTGCCGGAAGGGAACGGTGAAACCGCTACACATCTCCGGCTTCGCCATAAGGAACACATGCACGGCAGCGTTTCTCGGAAAGCTGGCCTCGTTGAGAAGATACCTGCGGAACTCCTCTTCATACCGATTTCCTAGGGTACCCGTTTCCTGATCGTCCTTACCCCATTTCCATGAGTGGACGGATCCGCGCCAAAGTACGCTCAAGACGAAATACGCGAGCTTTTCCCCATCGATCTCGACGACCGAGGCCATCGGGTACATTTTCAATTTCGGCTGGTCTATTTCGGGCTGCACCGTAAGGACGAGATCTCTCAGCTTGAAGCCGGTGTCCGCCCGATTGCAATACTGCAGCACCCAACTCTCGCCGCACCTGTTGAAGCGATCCTCGCAGTCAGCGCAGAGAAGATGGGCCTTCATCTGTTGGTTCTTCTGGACGGTAATTTCGCCGCGGACATTGAGCGGCGTCACCCCGCCGAGCTTCTCAACCAGTTTGTAAGCGCTCTTCGGTATGAAGTGGCTTTCCAGAAGTTCCGCGCCCTGCTGAAGACACAGTCTACATTGGCCGATCACTTGCATGAGGATTTCCGAGTCGGAACGATTTTGATATT
Organism: Candidatus Sulfopaludibacter sp. SbA3; assembly: GCA_945861845.1. GTDB lineage: Bacteria > Acidobacteriota > Terriglobia > 20CM-2-55-15 > 20CM-2-55-15 > CAMBFR01. The sequence goes on from CAMAWS010000082.1 coordinate 1,648, forward strand.
TTATTGCAAGTTGTGGACGGGAGTGGTCCGCGACGTTTACAGGTTTGCTTAAAGACTAATTGCGAAGACGCGACAGCGTTTAAGCGCACACCTTACGAACTCCCGTATGGTCGGCTTTTCGTAAAAATGCCCGAAAACGAGGTGGAGTGGACGGAACGTCGTCATCCTGGAGCGCCGTGAACCGAGTCAGCGAATCAGCCCATCCAACGGTGACGATGCGGTCGCGTAGAGTTTTCGTGGAATACGGCCGGATCTGTAGGCCAGACGCCCTGCTTTGACCGCGTAATTCATCGCCTCGGCCATGCCACCGGGATCTTTGGCGCCGGCGATAGCGGTATTCATAAGGACGCCATCGGCTCCGAGCTCCATTGCAATCGCGGCATCCGAAGCCGTGCCGACTCCAGCATCCACGATCAAGGGAACCTCCGTGATCATCTCGCGAAGAATGCGAATGGCGGCAATATTCTGAATCCCCATGCCGGATCCGATCGGCGCACCCAGAGGCATGATGGCGGCAGCGCCGGCTTCGATGAGTTTCCGGGCGATGATGAGATCGTCGGTCGTGTAAGGCAGGACGATGAATCCTTCCTTGACCAGAATCTTCGTTGCTTCGATCAAGGCGATCGTATCGGGAAACAAAGTCTTTTCGTCGCCGATGACTTCCAATTTTACCCAGTTCGAAAGGCCGGCTTCGCGCCCGAGGCGCGCGGTGCGCACCGCGTCGTCCACGTTGTAGCAGGCCGCGGTATTGGGCAGGATCATGAACTTATCGCGATCGATGTAATCGAGCAGGGATTCGCCGCGCTTTGCCTTAAGATCCACCCGGCGGACAGCAACCGTGACCATGTCGGCGCCGGACCGCCTGTGGGCCTCTTCCATGACCTGATTGCTCGAGTACTTTCCTGTACCGACAATTAATCGGGACTTGAACGTGCGCCCGGCGATCACGAAAGCGTCGTCTTCTTCAGCTTCTTCAGCTTCTTCAGCTTCTTCGCCTCCGCCGACAAAGTGAACGATTTCCAACTCATCGCCCGAACTCACTGCGACGGTTTCCCACTGGTCCTTTGGCACGATCGTCCGGTTTCGCTCAACGGCGATCAGGTCCTTGGGCAAAGCAAGGTGTTCAAGAAGCTGGAGGATGGTCAGAGAGTCCGGCAGGCGTTGATTCTCACCGTTCAGACGAATTTCGATCGCCATGGCAGGGATTGTAGCATTGACAGTCGGTGAGGTGGCTGTCTATAGTCACAGTTTTCTGTTGTTCGCGCACTGCCGACAACGAGTTACGGACACAAGATGCTTCAAAGCTGGGCACCTATTCTGGCGTTTCTGATACTTGTCAGTGGATTCGCTGTCGTGTCCGTGATCATGTCCTACGTTCTTGGGGTAAAGAATCCCAATCCCCGAAAGCTTGCGCCGTACGAATGCGGCATGCAACCCACAGGGACCGCGCGCGAGCGATTTTCGGTGAAGTTCTACCTGGTCGCCATGCTATTCCTGTTGTTCGACATAGAGGCTGTTTTCCTGTTTCCGTGGGCTGTTGTTTATCGCGACCTCGGGCTGTTCGGTTTCTTCGAAATGGTGCTATTCATAGCCGCCATTCTGGCGGGATACATCTACGTCTGGAAAAAGGGCGCTTTAGAGTGGGAAAGATAAGATCCGAGACCCTGAATTCATAATGTTTTCTCAAGAAACAGAGTCCAAATTCAAACATCTGGCGTCCATTTATCCCCGTAAGCGATCGGCGCTGATCCCCATGCTGCTCATTGCGCAGAAGGAGCACGGGTACGTCAAGTCCGAGACCATCGAGTATGTCGCGAAATACCTCGACCTCTCCGCTTCCGAGGTCGATTCGATCATGTCGTTTTACACGCTGCTTCACCGCAATCCGGTGGGCAAGTATCACATCATGATCTGTACCAACCTGGCATGCATGCTGCGCGGCTCGGATGAAATCGAAACCTGCGTCCAGCGCAAGCTCGGCGTCAGACCGGGCGAAATCACAGCGGATGGCCTGTTCTCGGCAATCGAGTTCGAATGCCTCGGTTCCTGCACGACGGCTCCTGTAATGCAGGTGAATGGCGAGTTTTACGAAAACCTCGACGTAAAGAAGGTCGAAGAAATCATCGACGGCTTCCGAAAGCGCGCATGATCGAGTATGTAACAAGCGCCGACTTCCTCCTGATGATGGCGAAGATCGTCGGCATTTTCGGTGGCGTCATGGGAGCCCTCGCATACCTGACGTGGCTCGAGCGGAAACTCATGGCTCGCGTCCAGATGCGCCCGGGCCCGACGCGGGTCGGCCCGTTTGGCCTGCTTCAGCCGATCGCCGACGGCCTGAAATTCCTGTTCAAGGAAGACGTTATCCCGACGAACGCGAACAAGTTCCTCTTCGTACTGGCGCCGATTGTCGCGTTGATCCCTGCCCTGCTTTCATTTTCGGTCATACCGTTTGGTCCGCGGCTACAGGTCACGGATCTCAGCGTCGGATTGCTGTTCATTTTTGCGATCACCTCGCTTGGCGTGTACGGCATCGTGCTTGGAGGCTGGGCCTCAAACTCGAAATATCCGCTGATGGGGGCCATGCGGTCCTCGGCGCAGATGATCAGCTACGAGTTGAGCCTGACGTTATCCGTGGTTGGCGTGCTGATGATCGCCAACACGCTCAGCCTTGGGGAACTTGTAACAGCCCAACAAGGGACATGGTTCGGGTTCATACCGCGGTGGAATATCTTCCTGCAGCCGGTTGCGTTCGTCATTTACGTCGTCAGCGCAATCGCCGAGACCAACAGGCTGCCGTTCGATCTCGCCGAGTCCGAGCAGGAGTTGGTGGCCGGCTGGCACACCGAATACAGTTCGATGAAGTTCGCCATGTTCATGCTGGCCGAGTACGCCAACATGGTCACGGTTTCGGCGCTGGCAACCATATTGTTTCTGGGAGGCTGGACCGGACCAATGTTCGGTCCGGAGTGGCTTCAAATGGTGCTGCCGACCGTCTGGTTTGTCGGAAAGATTTCCGTTTTCATCTTCTTTTACGTTTTGCTGCGCTCGACGTTTCCGAGGTTTCGATACGACCAATTGATGAGATTCAGTTGGAAAGTGTTGCTCCCCCTGGCGCTGGCAAACATTTTAATCACCAGCTTGATTGTGGCGCTTTCATGATCGAGATTCTGTTCTTCTTCTTTGCGGCATTGGCAGTGGGCGCAGCGATCAATGTGCTTGTGCAGAAGCATGTTCTCTATAGCGCTCTTTCACTGATCGTCATGCTGACGGCCATGTCGGCGCTGTTCATCCTGTTACAGGCGGATTTCCTCGCCGTCATCCAGGTGATTGTTTACGCGGGCGCCATCATGGTGCTGTTCGTATTTGTCATCATGCTGCTCAACCTGCCCGAGGACGAAGACGGAGCCGACAGGCTTCGCTGGCTTAAATTCCTGGGCATCCCATTGGGCCTGTTCCTCCTGTTCCTGGCCGTTGTAACGCTCTGGAACGTTGAGCGTCCCGAAGTCGTCGAGGCGCAGATTTCAGGAACCCCCGAGTTGATCGGCCGCAGCCTGTTTACCGATTACCTGCTGCCCTTCGAAGCCACGTCTCTCTTGATATTGATTGCCTTGATGGGCGCGGTTGTTTTCGCGAAGAAGGACCTATGATCCCACTCAACTGGTACCTCATTCTCGGCGCCGTGCTGTTCGTAATAGGTGTCCTGGGCTTTTTCCTGAAGCGCAACATCATTGCTCTGTTGCTGTCGGTGGAAATCATGCTGAACGCGGTCAACCTGACGTTCGTAGCGTTCTCCAGCCAGCGCGGCCAGATCAGCGGACAAGTCTTTGTGTTTTTTGTCCTCGTGGTCGCCGCGGCCGAAGCGGCAGTTGGACTGGCGCTTGTCATCGCCATGTACCGGAATCGTGAAACCTTGAACGTTGATCGCAGTAATTTGTTGAAATGGTAAAACTGCTCTGGCTTATTCCGATTCTCCCTCTGCTGGGCGCCGTAATAAATGGCGTTTTCGGGAAACGCCTGCCCAAACACGTTGTCGCTGGGATCGCCGCGGGCTCGGTAGCCGGATCGTTTCTCATTTCGCTGGCCGCATTTTTCCAGATGCTTCAGTTGCCTGAAACGGAACTGCCGATCGTACAGAACTACTTCATGTGGATTCAGGCCGGCAGGTTTCAGGCGCAGTTCGGATTTCTGCTGGACCACCTCTCCGGCTTGATGATCCTGATCGTTACCGGCGTTGGCCTCCTGATTCACATCTATTCAGCCGGCTACATGAGCCACGAGCCCGGGTTTTACCGGTACTTCGCGTACTTGAACCTGTTCATGTTTTCGATGCTCACCCTGGTGCTGGCGAACAACTACCTGCTGATGTTCGTCGGGTGGGAGGGCGTGGGGCTTTGCTCTTATCTCCTGATCGGATTCTGGTTCTTCAAGAAGTCGGCGGCGGATGCAGGCAAAAAGGCGTTCATCGTAAACCGCATTGGCGATTTCGGATTCATCATCGCAACAATACTGATCTTCTGGACATTCGACAGCGTGGATTTCCAGGCGGTCTTCTCGCGGCTGGAAAACGCAACCCTCTTCCCTGTCGAGACACTTGGGACGGTCGGCACGGTTACGGCGATATGCCTGCTGCTGTTTGTTGGGGCGGCGGGCAAGTCCGCCCAAATCCCGCTTTACGTCTGGCTTCCGGACGCGATGGAAGGGCCAACGCCCGTAAGCGCCCTGATTCACGCGGCAACCATGGTGACGGCCGGTGTCTACATGGTAGCTCGCTCCGCTGCCCTTTTCGACCATGCTCCCGGTGCATTGCTTGTAGTTGCCGTCATCGGGACGTTTACTGCGCTTTTTGCAGCATCCATCGGCTTGGTGCAAACCGACATCAAGCGGGTTCTTGCATATTCGACAGTAAGCCAGTTGGGTTACATGTTCATGGCGTGCGGCGTGGGCGCTTACGCTGCGGGCGTGTTCCATCTGATGACCCACGCCTTCTTCAAGGCCTTGCTGTTCCTGGGCGCGGGCAGCGTTATTCACGGCATGGGAGGCATGCAGGATATTCGCAAGATGGGCGGACTGCGCCATCATATGCCGTGGACATTTCGAACGTTTCTTATAGGCTCCCTTGCCATTTCAGGGATTCCCGGCCTGGCGGGCTTCTTCAGCAAAGATGCAATCCTCTGGGCCGTCTGGAACAGCGAGAATTACGGAAAGCTTCTCTGGACGATTGGGATCATCACGGCCGGATTCACGTCGTTTTACACGTTCCGCCTCGTGATCCTGACGTTCTTTGGAAAGCCCCAGTACACTGAACACGACGTTCACCACGTTCATGAATCGCCGGTTTCGATGCTGGCCCCCCTGGTTATCCTGGCCATTCTCTCGATTATTGGCGGATACGTCGGCATACCGGCCGCCCTGGGCGGGCACAACAACATCGAAGCGTTCCTGGGAGGCGAGGAGGCCGGCGAGTCATCAGCAGAAATGATATTGATGCTGGTGTCGGTGGCAGTGGCTTTTGGAGGAATGGGAACCGCGTATCTCTTTTACGTCGCACGTCCGGATTTGCCGGACAGAGTCGCTTCGAGCGTTCATGCGATGTACACAATCCTGGTGAACAAGTACTACATCGACGAGATTTACAACGTGACCGTGGTCAGGCCCATACTGCGGTCCTCGCGCGAGTTCCTGTGGAAGTTCATCGATACGGGCATCATCGACGGCACAGTAAACTCAGTCGGCCAGGTTGTGCGCGCGACCGGCAGCGGTTTAAGACATATCCAGACCGGGTACGTTCGAACGTATGCCGGATGGATTCTTTTTGGCGGGGTGCTCATGATTGTGTGGTTTTTACGATGAGTTCGGCGAATTTGCATAAGAAATCGCCCTTAGCCGCGGAGCGGCGTAAGAACGTTAGCCACGGGCGTCAGCCCGTGGTTGGCCCAACGACCGAACATCAGCACCGTAGGTGCGACATAGCACGATACTTGCATGCTGTGTCGCCCCGCTGGGGCTGGACATAACTGATTGCTTGAACCCACGGGCTGACGCCCGTGGCTAGCATGTTTCGCCGCTACGCGGCTTTCTTGTGCAAGATCGATAAGTTCGAATTGAGAAGATGGACGTCATTACAGCTAACATCCTGACCATTATTGCCTTCACGCCAGCAGTCGGCGCGGTGTTGATCCTGTTCTTCAACAGCGCGAAGATCCGATCGATCCGGATGTTTGCTTTCGTCATTACGCTCCTCACCTTTGTCTTCTCGCTGCACCTTGTCACCTATTTCGATTCTCGCGTTGCGGAGTTCCAGTTCGCCGTTAACGTGCCCTGGATTCCTTCGCTGGGCGTCCACTACGAACTGGGAGTCGACGGAATCAGCCTTTACCTCGTTCTGCTTGCCACCGTCCTGACACCGCTGGCAATGCTGGCATCCTGGTCGATCGCAAGCCGCGCAAAGGAATACTTCATTTTCATGCTGCTCCTGGAAACCGGCATGATCGGGGTGTTCGTATCGCTCGACTTGTTCCTGTTTTACGTCTTCTGGGAAGTGATGCTGGTGCCGATGTATTTCCTGATCGGCGTCTGGGGTGGAGAACGGCGGATTTACGCCGCGATGAAATTCGTTCTGTACACAATGGTCGGTTCGGTACTGATGCTGGTGGCGATCATCGCCTTGTATTTCCTGAACGGCAATGCGACGGGAACGTTCACATTCAGTTATCCCCAGATCATGGCGGCCCTGGCGTCGAACAGCCTCGTCATTGCGCCCGGAATCGAGCGAGCGCTGTTCCTGGCGTTCTTCCTGGCATTTGCGATCAAGGTACCGCTGTTCCCGTTTCACACCTGGCTTCCCGATGCCCACGTTGAAGCGCCGACGGCAGGATCCGTTCTGCTTGCAGGCGTCCTGCTGAAAATGGGAACATACGGCCTCGTGCGGTTCAGCCTGCCTTTGTTTCCGCATCAGAGCCAGTTATTCGCGCCCATGATCTCCTTTCTGGCGGTTGCGGGCATCATCTACGGCGCGCTGGTGGCGATGGTGCAGCCGGACTTGAAGAAGCTGGTCGCGTATTCCTCCGTCAGTCACCTCGGATTTATCGTTCTGGGCATTTTCAGCTTCACGACCCAGGGGATGGAGGGCGCCGTTTATCAAATGCTCAGTCATGGCGTCTCTACAGGCGCGCTGTTCCTGCTGGTCGGCATGATCTACGAGCGGCGCCACACGCGTATGATCGCCGACTTCGGCGGCCTTGCGCACAAAATGCCGGTGTATGCCGCGTTCTTCCTCATCGTCACGCTTTCGTCGATCGGGCTGCCGGGCTTGAATGGTTTCGTCGGCGAGTTCCTTGTCCTGCTGGGCACATTTGGCGTGAGCCGCAGCCTTGCAGTGTTTGCGGCCCTCGGCGTGATCCTTTCCGCCGTCTATATGTTGTGGATGTACCAGAGGACCTTCTGGGGCGAAGTGACGCATGAACATAACCAGACGTTGCGCGATATGAACCGCCGCGAATACGCGATGCTGGTGCCTTTGCTGGCCCTCATTGTCTGGATGGGCATGTACTCGAACCACTTCCTGCGTCCAATGGACGCCTCCGTTGCAAAACTTATCAATCAGGTGCAATCGCGCGACGTGCAGGTCGCGGATCAGAATGACAGATGAATTTTCCTGTGGTCAACATCGGCGCAATACTGCCCGCAATTGTGCTATCGATTTTTGGGATCGCGATCATGGTTGCCGAGCCGTTCGTTTCGGACGCAAAGAAGTCATGGCTGGGCTGGCTCGCGATCGCCGGGACTGGCGCTGCAATGCTGTCGCTGGCGCCAATGAGCAACCAGGCCGGACAGTGGTATGGCAATTTATGGATCGTTGACGGCTACAGTATTTACTTTCATTTCGTTTTTATCCTCATCGCAGCCATAACAATTCTGACTTCGGTGAATTTCCTTCAGCGCGAGGGTATCCATCACGCCGAGTATTACGCGCTGGTTCTTTTCGCGACGGTCGGCATGATGATGATGGCGGGATCGAATGAACTCATAATG
>CAMAWS010000083.1 GCA_945861845.1 Candidatus Sulfopaludibacter sp. SbA3
ACGATCTGCTTTGAAAGCCAGATGTCCAGGACCTGCTCGCGCAGGTTTGATGCTGTCAGCGCGTCCAGGGCGGAAAACGGCTCATCCATGCAAAGCAGCTCGGGTTCGATGGTAAGCGCCCGCGCCAGGCCCACCCGCTGCTTCATTCCCCCCGAAAGCTCCCTCGGATGCGCGCGTTCGTAACCGTCGAGACCCACCAGGTCGATATAGCGCCGCGCTTTGGCGTGCCGCTCGGCCTTCGGCATCCCCTGCGCTTCCAGGCCGAGCGCAACGTTCTCCATGACTGTCAACCACGGGAAAAGCGCAAAACTCTGGAACACCAGCGCCGCTTTATGATTCACGGTGCGCATGCGCTTGCCGTTGTACAGCACGTCGCCGCTGGTTACGTCGGTCAGTCCGGTGATCGTGCGAAGCAGCGTCGATTTGCCGCTGCCTGATGGTCCTATGACAACAACGAATTCACCTTCATTAACAATCAGCCGGAGCGGTCCGAGAACGTGAATTCTGTTCGGAAAGGATTTCGTAATATCCCGAAGTTCAAGCAGGGGCGGAGCAGGCTCGCCGGCCATTTCCTGGGTTAGCGCCCTTTCTTGAACCGGTGTTGTCATTTTCTTGATGGCTGCGCCCTTTGTTTAGGTTTCACGCTATCGCGTTCACGCTTCGCGTCGGGCTTGCATTCGCAGCCGCTCATTTTCAGTAGTTAAGGGCGAATCGGCGTTGCGCCAGTTGGTATGCGGGTTGCCACACAAATCTGTTTACGATAAGTATGAATAGTACCATGGCGGTAATGGACATCACTATGAGCTGGAGATTGCCGGATTCATACGTTCCGTAGTCCAAAAGAGCCCCGATTCCGTGCACCGAATAGACCCGGCCCTCGGCGACGACATACTCGCTCAGCACCAGCGCGTTCCAGCCTCCCCCGATAGCTGTCAAACTGCCGGTGACCAGGCTCGGATATATTGCCGGCAGGATCAACCGCCTCCACTTCGTGAAGCCCTTCAATCCGAGCGACGCCGAGATCTGGTGGAGGTCCTCGGGTATCGCGCGCACTCCCGCAATCAAGTTGAAGAGCAGGTACCACTGCATTCCCGTTGTCACGAGCAGGATTGCTGCAAAGTTCATATCGCCGCCGTTACGCAGGATGAAAAGTACGATCAGGGGAAAAAATGCGGTCGCGGGAATGCTGGCAACGATTTCGATGACGGGCAGGACTCGCCTCGAAATGTGTTCGTTCTTGCCGATCCAGATGGCCAGGGGAAGCGTCCACACAAGCGCGAACGCATACGCGGCAAGGATTCTCAGGAAACTCAGGATCAACGCGCTCGGTATGTCATACAGGCGTGGCGCCGGCCGGCTGAGTTCCGCGATCGATCCCGAAACACCCCACAAAAGGCTCACTACAAACACCGCCAGCAAAACCCAGGCAATAATGCTTCCTCGCCTGGATCGCTCGCGCTCGAGCATCACCCGCACCACAAATACAATTCCGGCAATCAACGGCTGCACAACCCTGGACCACAAGCCCTGCAGGAACTCCGAGCGCGCCATATGGAACCGCAGCCGGCTGCTTCGCCGCACGCTCACGGGCGCCTCGCTGCTGTCATAAAGAAAACGGGCCGACCAGTCGTTCAGCGGGCTCCATACAAACAGGTGAAACGTCACCATGACTCCGGTGAGCACCAGGAGCCCGTATACGGCGTGGCGATAGTTGCCCGTGGACATGGTTTGCGCAAGATAACTACCGAGTCCCGGCAGCCGGTAATGGATCGGGCCGACGACGATTATCTCGCTGGCGATGAGGAAGTACCAGCCGTTGGCCCAGGAAATCATGCTGTTGTACGCCAGCTTATGGAGCACCGCCGGCAAGACCAGTCGCGTCCACTGCGTGAGTCCCCGAAGCCCGAACTGCCGGCTCACAAGCTGCAGGTCCTCGGGTATGGTCGTAATGGACTCGTACACGGCGAAAACTAGATTCCAGAGTGCGCTGGTAATGATGAGGAAGATTGCGGCCAACTCGACGCCGATTGCGCTGTTCCCGAAGATTCGCACAAAAAAGAACACCGCCGCTGGAAAAAATCCCAATACGGGAACCGATTGAAGAATATCTGCCGCGGGAAGAATGATCCGGCTCCAGCGTTTGTGCACTGCGGCCAAATACCCTGCCAGCAGCGCGAAGATCAGCGACAAAACCATTGCGGCAATCATTCGCGCAACGGAAGCAAGGGTATAGAACGGAAGGTATTTCAAGGAAACGTCCAGGGAAGGCTGGTCGAGGGAATAAACGAGGGGACTGTCGCGAAACAGGACAATGGCCAGGCCAATGACAATCAGCCCGATACCGATATCTACGGGATTAGCTTTGCGCCACATGAGCTATGTGAAAACCCGCTTGAAAATTTGATCCACATTGCGCAGCAATTTCCCTGAGTCGAACACCTGGTCGATGTCGGCTTGAGCCAGAGTCTTCTTGATTTCGGGGTCATCCAGGACTTTTTCCTTGAACGATCCGCCTTCGTCCCAGACGCGCATGGCGTTGCGTTGCACCAGCCGGTAGCCGTCTTCACGACTAACGCCCTTCGCGACAAGCGCGAGCAACAACTCGCCGGAGTAGATCACGCCATGCGTGAGCTCGAGGTTTTGCTTCATCCTTTCGGGATAGACGACGAGCCGTTCGATCAACGTCGCCGTGCGGTCCAGAAGGTAGTCGGCGAGAATTGTCGAGTCCGGAAAGATGACGCGCTCGACGGACGAGTGCGAAATATCCCTCTCGTGCCAGAGCGCGACATTTTCCATCGCCGCAAGCGCATTGCCGCGAAGCAGCCGCGCCAGTCCAGATATCTGCTCGGAAGTTATCGGGTTCCGCTTGTGCGGCATAGCCGAGGATCCCTTCTGTCCCGCTGAAAAGTATTCCTCGGCCTCGCGAACCTCGGTCCTCTGGAGGTGCCGAATCTCGATGGCTATTTTCTCGAGTGTCGCGCCGATCAAGGCGATCGTGCATATGTAATGCGCGTGCCGGTCGCGTTGAATAATCTGGGATGACGCCGGCGCCGCCTTCAGCCCGAGCTTCTTCATCACCGTTTCCTCGGTTTCCGGCGACAGGTGCGCGAATGTGCCTACCGCGCCCGAAATCTTCCCAACGCGCATGGTTTCGACAGCTTCATTCATGCGGTGCTGGTGCCGTCGCACTTCGTCGTGCCACAGGGCCAGCTTCAGGCCGAATGTGGTTGGCTCGGCGTGTATGCCGTGCGTTCTGCCGATGGCGACCACGGCCTTGAATTCATGGGCGCGCTTCTTCAGGACGTCGAGCAGGCGCTGGATATCTTCCATGATTATTTTCGATGCGTCCATGACCTGCAGCGCCATCGCGGTGTCAAGGACGTCCGAAGACGTGAGGCCATAATGGAAGTATCGCGATGCGGGCCCGACATGTTCCGCGACGGAAGTCGTGAAGGCGATGACGTCGTGCTTCACCTCGGATTCGATCTCGTCGATTCTTGCTACCGAGAATCCGGCCTTTGATTTGATCTCTGCCGCGGCATCCTTCGGAACGACGCCTTCTTCCGCGAGCGTCTCGGTCACGGCAAGCTCGACGTCGAGCCAGCGCTGATATTTATTCTGGTCTTCCCAGATTTTGCCCATCCGGGGGCGTGTGTAGCGGGGAATCACGGTTTTCGGTTCACCTTGTGCGTCACTCTGAACATAACTGGACTCACCTATTCAGCGGAGACATTTTGAAATTGGACGAATCCTGCATCTCAAATCCGACATCCGAAATCTTCAATTGAACTTGCGATCCTTCCAGAAACCGCGGCTGCCTCAGACGGTCCAATCTGATATTTCGGGATTTCGGATTTGAGATGCAGGATTCGTCCAATTTCAAAATCTCCTCTCGCCTGAGCGCGCAATGAAACAGGCATGTTGGTGCCCTCCATGAGGAGGGAATTACGTCCAGTGTACCGTACCTCACAGCCGAATCGGCTCCGTCGGCCGATCCTGCCGCGTCATCTCCACTCGCCCGTTGCTGAAGCCACGATCATTCATGGCGCGCTTTGCCTCCTGCCGGGCAAGTTCAGGATGGTTGTTCTTTGAACTGAGGTGCGCGAGAACAAAGTACTCGGCGCTGCCATCGTACTGTTCGCGAATGAATCGCCCGACAGCGGTGTTTGACAGATGTCCGTATCGCCCGATCAACCGCTGCTTTAGCGCCCATGGATACGGGCCCACGCGCAGCATTTCCAGGTCGTGGTTCGATTCCAGGATCAGGACCTGCGATCCGGACAGCCAACCAGAGATTTCGTCGGGAAGGTGCCCGATGTCCGTAAGCTGCGTCACCTTTACGCCAGCGCACTCCACGCTGAAGGCCAACGGTTCGCGGGCGTCATGGGGAACGCCGATCGGTACGACCTGGACGTCCCCAATGAAAAAGGATTCGCCGGCCTTGATCGTATGAAGCCGGGATCCGTTCATTTCAAAGTCTTCAGCGCGAAGGGCGTCCATCGTCCCCTGGCTCATGTAGGCTTGCACCGCCATGTCCTTGACAATTGTCTTGAGCCCGGAGGCATGATCACTGTGCTCATGCGTCACCAGTACGGCATCGATGCCATTGGGGTCCTCTCCAATCGACTCCAGGCGGCTGGCCGTTTCCTTGCGGCTCAGCCCCGCATCAATGAGGAGACGCACCTGGTCTGTCTTGATAAAAGTGGAGTTGCCGCGGCTGCCGCTGCCAAGGACGGACACTGTTACTGTCATGTTCGAACAGTGTTGCGGACAGGTTGGACAGAACTGGGGTAAAATATCCGCCATGCAGGTAAAGCCGATCATTTTTTTCCTTGTCGTTGGCCTGGTTGCCGGGTCGTTTGTTTATAGGGAAATGGCCCGCACGGACAACTTTGGCGTGATTAACATTGGTGCGCAGGCTCCGGACTTTGCAATAAAGGACAAGAACGGCAAAGAAGTGAAGCTGAGCGACCACCGGGGCAGCGTGGTCTTTCTCAACTTCTGGGCGACCTGGTGCCTCCCGTGTATCGATGAGATGCCGGAGATGCTGGTTGTCAACAACCTCTTCAAGGACAAGAAATTCAAGATGATGGCTGTCAGTCTCGACACCGACTGGAGTTACGTCGAGAAGTTCTACAAGGAGCACAAGCTGGAACTTCCGACTTACCTGGATCCGGGCCGCAGAGTCTCTGAACTCTACAAGACCACCGGCGTTCCCGAGACCTTTATCATTGGCCCGAACGGCACAGTCCTCAAAAAGGTCATCGGCCATCCTGAGAACTGGTCCGATCCCCGCGTTCTCGCCGTGCTGGAATCAATGGTTCCCGCTGGTGAGGTTGGCGAGGCCGGTGAGGCCGGTGAGGCCGGTGAGGTTGGTCAGGTTGGTCAGGTTGGTCAGGACGGTAAGGCCGGTAAGGATGGAGAGCAGGTTTCCACCCGCTAACCCGCATCTCTCCCATCTCGAAATGAAATCCTTCTTTGACTACGAGCGGCCTGAACTGGCCGCCATGTTGCATCCTTCTTTCCGTTCCACGCAGCTCTTCAAAGCCGTCTATCAACGCCGCGTCGAGAATTTTGATTCCATCACTGAATTGTCAAAAGGCGAGCGCGCTTCGCTGGCTTCGGAGTGGGATATTCGATTGCCGGCCGTGCATCGAAGGTTCGAGTCCGTCGATGGCACGCGCCGCTACCTTCTGCGGCTTGCCGGTGGTGACGATGGCGAGCTTGCCGAAACTGTCTTCATCCCCGAAGAGACGCGCAACACGATCTGTATTTCCTCGCAGGTTGGATGCGCCCTGGCATGCACGTTCTGCCTGACGGGGCAACTGGGCCTCACGCGTAACCTGACCGCCGGGGAAATCGTCACCCAGGTTCTTTTCGCCCAGCGCGACAACCTTTCCGAAGAGCAGGCCGGCAGCTTCAACATCGTCCTCATGGGCATGGGCGAACCGCTCCACAACTACGACAACGTGATGAAGGCCATCCGTATTCTCCACGACAAGCACGGGCTCAATATGTCCATGTCGCGGATTACGCTGTCGACTGCCGGCTTGCTACCCGCGATCCAGCAACTGGCAACAGAGCCCGACATACCGAATCTAGCCATCTCCCTGACGGGCGCAACCAATACAAAGCGCAACGAGCTGATGCCGATCAATCGAAAGTATCCCCTGGAGGAACTGCTCGCGGCCGTGCGGCAATTCCCGCTCAAGCACCGGCAGCGAGTGACGTTTGAATACGTTTTGTTAAAAGGCATCACCGATTCCGTAGAGGATGCCCGGAACCTCGTGAAGCTCTTGAGGGGCATTCGCGCGAAAGTGAACCTGATTCCCCTGAACGAAGCCGATGAGCTCGACTATCAGCGGCCTACCGAGTTGGCTATCCAGCGTTTCCAGCAAGTCCTCATCGACAACAATGTCGAAGCCTACGTCCGGAAAAACCGCGGGAACGATATCTCCGCAGCCTGCGGTCAGCTGATGAAGAAGTGGTCCGACATTCCCGCCTAGCCTGCCTAGTATGTTTCTTTAAGCCACTGGAATATCGCGTCGAACACGGACTTTTCGGCGACAGACTGAGCGGTGCCCCGCGCTGACGGCACAACCAGCACGCGCGAAGGGGCCGTGACGTAGGTTTTCAATCGATCGCCCTGGGCCTGGTCCGATACGACCAGAAGCGCAGACTTGGGTGTGAAGTCCTGGGCGCTGCCGGCCATTGCCAGCCCTTCGGTCAGGTTTGGATTGATGGCCACCACGGTGCGAACTTCCGGAAACCTTCCACTGGCGATTAACGCAAGGTTGGCTCCAACATCCGAACCGATGACGACGATCTTTGAGTTATCGATCCGTGGTTGCGCTTTGAGCCAGTCGAGCGAGGGATCCAGGTCCTGCGGGAATTCCTGCGAGCTGACCCGCCACTCGGCCGTTGCCTGGATCGGTTGCCGGTTCTTCGCCTTGCTTTCACCATGCCCGCGAAGGTCCACGGTCATGACGGCCCAGCCCCGGCTCAGCAACTGGTTGCTGAACGCGTCCCACACGGTGCGGTCTTCACCATAACCATGAAGAAGCAGTACCGCCGGTATCGGGGCGGGCACTCCGGTGGGCAATTCAAACGAGGCGTGGAGCCTCACCAGGTCGTACGTGTTGAACTCCGGACCGGCGTCTTCAGAAGCGGCGATACCGCCAGTCTCTATAACCGCCACTTCGATCTGGAAATTCAAGACGTTGTCCTGCCGGTTCAGGAATCCGCTGACGAACTTCTTTTCGGACGATTGGCCCTTGAAGTCGGCGTACACCTCGTAGTCGATGTTGGGAGGCAGGGCAAAAATCGAGAAAAGCCCCTGCGCGTCCGTGGTGAGCGTACGGGTCACGTTGCTTTTCATGTCTCGAACAAAAACCCGCGCGTCGGCCAATGGGCGGCCGCGCATGTCCTGCACTGCCCCTTTGACGTTCTTCGCCTGGGGGCCAGGATCGGCACGGCGGCGCTGGATGAACTGTGCGTCCGCTGGAGCGGCTGTTAATAAAAGGAGGAACAGCGTGGCGAGAGATTTCATTTGCCCGTTTTCCCCAATAGTCGTTGAATCAGCTTCTCCGTGTCCTCGTACCGTCCGGTACCGGAGTGGCTGAGCTGGATGACGCCTTCCTTGTCGATAACAAAGTGGCTTGGCCATGCCGCGCAAAGGTAGTCGCTCCAAATGAGGTAGTCGTTATCGATCACGACCGGGAACTTGATTGCCTTTTGAGCCACCGCTTCTTTGACCTTCGGAATGTCTTTTTCGTAATCGATCCGTGGAGTATGGACGCCAATGATGACGAGGCCATCCTTTGCGTACTTCTCGTGCAGCTCTTTCACGTGCGGTATGGCTTCGGCGCAAAACGGACAATCATAGGCCCAGAATTCGACGAGCACCACCTTCCCCCGCAAGCCCTCCAGCGTGAGAGCAGGGGAGTTGATCCAGGTATCGGAGGGTTTCAGCTCTGGCGCCTTCTGGCCGACAAACGCATCTTCGGGATGCTGCGCCGAGGCCAGGGGGGTGAACATGACGATCAACAACGCCAGCTTCGCAAGCATAACCGTTCTCCTTTTTCGTGTGCGGGCCTTATTCTGGCACAACTGTCCGGAGAAAAGCATGCCGTTTGGTTGGCGCCGAACTGTCAATAGACTATATGAAGACAAGCGAACTCAGAATGAGGTTTCGGTCGCGGAGAGAGGCTCAAGAAGGAGATATCCACGCAGTGTGAATCTTACCCGCGGTGCCAGTGAAAGTCACTTCCGCGCGGCTTAAGGGAGCGGTCCAATGCGGCGTCAGACGCCTCAACTCCCTGTTATCGATGCAACGTTCCATCGGATGAAAACAGGGAATCGAGGCCGCTGGCCTTTCATTGGCCATGACTCCAAGGCATTTAAAACCGCACACTTAGGAAAAAATACACGAAAAAATAGAAAACTTGTTGCAACAGTTCCGCCCCTTTCCGACAATCACTTTGGCTTTGGAGTTGAAGCTCGCTGGAGTGCGGAACCGATGATGGAACCTGGCTCCAGTGGTCACACGGAAGTGGCGGCTGAGCAGTGAAGCTCAGCAATATAAATAACGAATACAAGGAGCGATATGACTAAGGATAGTCGAACAGGATGTTCAAATTGTTTTTTCCCCAAGCAGGTTTTTCTTACCGCGTTCGTGCTCGTGGTTCTCTCCATTACTTCCCATGCTTTTGCAGAAGGTAAGAACCCTCCACTTCAGTTGGTGATCACAAGTGCAGACGTCACCACAGACGGAAGAATTCTTCAAATTCGTGGCGTGAACTTCGGCCTTCCAAATCTCCCTGGCGTTCTTCTGGGCGGAGATTTCAGGCCGATGAATGGCGTTGTTGCGCTGTCAACTCGTGATGGAGTCAGCGTTCCGGTGCCGTCGAATTTAGGCCCGGGAACCTATCTGTTGACTGTCTCGCGCGGACCGTCGAATACCGATTACGGAACCTTTGATCTGACTATCGGAGCGGTTGGCCCTAAGGGCGAGAAAGGCACCAAGGGCGACACCGGTGCCAAAGGAGACAAAGGAGACAAGGGCGAGAAGGGTGCGACTGGCGCCACAGGTGCAAAGGGTGACAAGGGCGATACAGGTGCAATCGGCGCAACCGGAGCTACAGGCGCCACGGGCGCAAAGGGCGACAAGGGTGATACTGGCGCCACCGGAGCTACAGGCGCCACGGGTGCACAGGGCGACAAGGGCGATACTGGCGCGACAGGTGTCGCAGGCGTCCAGGGGGACAAGGGCGACAAGGGGGACACTGGTGCCACTGGCGCCACCGGCAGCAAGGGCGACACCGGCCTTACCGCTCACGCGGTCGAGCCGAACGCATACACACTGGGAAAGAATTCGACATTTTCGATCAGCAGCGCTTGTACAGGCGGCAAGAAGGTTCTTTCTGGTGGCCTGGCTCTTGCATCAGCGACCAACCGAAATTTCGTTCAAGTCATCGAGAGTTACCCCAGTGGACCAGAAACCTGGACAGTCACGGGATTTACTCAGGGCGGCATAGAAATTCCGGTATTAGTCCGCATCGTCTGCGCATTCACGAATTAATCTCTTGAACGAAGGATCAAGGTCGCAATCTGCGACCTTGA
>CAMAWS010000084.1 GCA_945861845.1 Candidatus Sulfopaludibacter sp. SbA3
AAGCACGGATCAGGGAGTTGATGAACGTCGAATTACAGAGCCCGAACCATCTATATTGGCCAGATCTTGATATCGACTTGTCAGTGGAATCCATCGATCACCCTGAGCGATTTCCTCTCGTAAGCCAAGTACGGTCTAACACCACGTTGCAACCGCCGGTCCGCGCGCTACGCAAATCCAAAATTCAAAGGGGCTCTCGCGCGGGCCGCGGTTGAACGTTAAGCCGTTAGCCCCCGCGAGCCGCGTCCATGAGATACCCTGATTCAGGTATCTGAGGCTGCAGAGCGCTCATCAACGACGTTGAGACGCCGGAGCAAACTGACACTTGTCGAACCAGTTAGAAAGGAACCCATCATGCGTATATCCAAGGATCAGATTCCCGCGAAGATCAACGTCCCCGGCGCCGTCGCGCGTGTCGCCACCGACTTCGGTGACGCGACCGGTTTCGGCACGATGGGAGGCGAATACTTCTCCCTGGGCGCCGGCACTGACATCGCGCCGCTCCTGAAGGGCCTCAAGGACGACGCCTGCCACGCGCCGCACTGGGGCTACATGCTCTCCGGGGAGCTCCTGGTGACGTACACCGACGCCAAGGTCGACACGTGCAAGGAGAACGACCTCTTTTACTGGCCGCCCGGCCACAGCGTGCGTGCGGTCAAAGACTCTGAGGTCATTCTGTTCAGCCCGCAGCGCGAGCACGCCCTTGCTATGGACCACATGCTGAACGCGATGAAGGGCTGAGCAGGTCCTGCGCGGGTAGGTGCGTCCGGATGAGGAAGCTCGCTTAAACGCGAGGGCGGGTCCTAACAACCGGTTGCAGCGGACGGTCCGCTGCGCGGCCCGCCGCTGAACCGGAGCGTTATGCGTACGGCCTGAAGGGTCGGCATCCTGATCGGTAGTAGAATTGGGCAGTGCAGATCCGTTTCCATATCGATCCAACGACGGGACTGCCGCACATCTATGAACACGACGTCTCCGAACACGAAGTTGAGGCCATTCTTGGTCGACCACTACAGGACATGCGTGGGCGTGAGGATTCCCGGATCGCAATCGGCCAAACCGGAGAGGGACGCTATCTGAAGGTGATCTACGTTCCAGATCCTGTTCCGGACTCCGTTTTCGTTATCACGGCCTATGAGTTGGGTCCCAAGGCGAAGCGGGCAGCCCGCCGCAAGAAAAGGAGAAAGTGATGACTGCTAACAAATATCCTCCAGGATGGAATGAACCTCGCGTGCTTCGCGTGCTCAAATACTACGAATCGCAAAGTGACGAAGAAGCTGCCGCCGAAATCGAATCGGCTTCCGAGCGCACCACAATGGAAGTGCCTGTGGCCCTCGTTCCCGCAGTGCGAAAGCTAATAGCAAAACGAAGGCTATCTCCGGCGCGCCCGACTAAGACGCATAACAAGCCGCTGCAGACCGGCGAGCGGCGCGCCTCGGTGGCCGCCAAACCGAAACGTAGCTCGCGCACCGCTCGCGGCTGAGCGGCAGGCCGTTAGACCGCCGGGCAAACAGTCGGTAGGATTCATCACAAGGGTGTCTGGAGCTTGCAGCATGATGATTGATCGCAGACGCTGGTTGTCCATCACGATCAGTGGGCTCGGTGTCTCAACGAGGCCTTTGCTTCACTCATCGCCGCTCAGTCCGTGGCGTCAGATGTGCAGGGCCGCATTTCCAAGATCATCCGCGAGTACGAGGAACAGGGCTTCCACCGCACGGGCACAACAGTCGACCAAGCATCTGCCGATTGGTTATCCGGACAAGTACGACAGCTTGGTCTCGAGCCAACGCAGGAACCATTCCAGATCAGCAGAGTCGACCCGATAGCAAGTGTATTGGTCGCTGGCAACCGCCGCCTCGAAGGGTTGCCTCTCTTCGATGGCGCTTTCACCGACAGCGGGGGTGTGCGTGGTCGGTTCGGCATGCTGGCAAGCAACGCCGAGATCGGCCTTGCTGAGGTCGTTCCGAACGCTGCGGCGGCGGGTGCCTTGGGTGAGGCGCGCCGAGCGAATCGCCACCGCGCGATTGTGTGCATCACCAGAGGCGGCAGGCCTGGCTTGTGCCCGAGCAATGCCGATTTGTTTCTGCAGGCCTTCGGTCCACCGGTGTTGCAGCTCTCCAGCGCCGAAGCGTCCTGGCTGAACGACCAAGCCCAACGGGGTACCGACGTGCAGCTGATTGCTCACGCCATCCGAACACCTGCGCGGTCCGTCAACGTGACTTCGATAGTTGCCGGAACGGACCCATCCCTGCCGCCTCTGGTTGTTATGACGCCTCGAAGTGGTTGGTACGGCTGTGCCAGCGAACGCGGTGGCGGGATCGCTTGCTGGCTTGAGGTAATGCGAGCGCTACGCCCCATTCGACCTACGCGCAGCATTCTCTTTGTGGCTTCCAGCGGCCACGAACTCGGACATCTGGGGATCAACGCCTTCGTCGACCGACGGCCCGGCATCGTCACTGGGGCTGTCGGGTGGATGCACTTCGGCGCCAATATCGGGGCAGCAACGGAACCGGGCAATCGGTTACAGGCCTCCAACGACATGTTCGACGACATGCTCAGCCGCGAAATGTCCAACTCCCAACTGAACGTCGATCAGCGAGTCCAGCGGGGAACGATTCCGGGCGGTGAGGCTGAGGTCGTTCATCGGGGCGGGGGGCGCTACGTTTCCATCATTGGCAACAACGCACTATTTCACAACCGTGAGGACCGGGGCCCGCAAGCAATCGACTCCGGAGTTATCACGAAGTTCTGCGCGGCCTTCACATCGCTGGCGAGGAAGCTGGCCAGCGGTTAGCGTGGCGGTCTAACACGCGCTGGAGCCGGCAGCGCGAGCGGTGAATGCTGAACTCGCGCGGCGGCTCAGCGCTGGCCGTTATGCCGCCTATTGAGTGACGAGGCGCTTTACAGAAAATCGGTAAGCCAGCAGCGTGGAGGTTCCATGAAGAGAGCGATCGCCATCGCCATTCCGATTATTGCTATTCTCACCTTTGTAGGGGTTACGGCACGCCTGCCGGTCCAGTACGGACAACCTGACGTATCTCCGCCACCATCAGGGAACAGGACTCCAATTAACTTTACGGTCTCCTACGTTGGACTTGACCAAGGTTCGCTCGTGCAAGGGGGAATGGTTCCTCTCAGAACTCCGGTTCTGGAACTTGTGGCCAACGCATTCGACGAACAACTCCCAAGATATTTCGAACTCGTAAAGACCGGTACTCAACTAGAAATGGGCGTAACCGATTGGACGATTGAAGGGTGCCAATCGAATTTTCGGGGTTTCCCCGCAGCTCTCTATGCGTCGGGACGCACAACATGCGATGTCGGCCTCTCTGCTTCGGTGCACTTCCCATCTGATAGTGTATGTGAGAGATTACGGAGGCTTCAAGGCGACTATGTACACGTGGGACAATTCGGACGGCTCCAACATGAATGCAACGTTTGAGGACGACAGACTTACGCAGAAGACTACGAACGGGTTGCAATAATGATGACCTCTTGTGCCACAAGCGTTGCCGCGGCATAACAAGCCGCTTCAGACCGACAAGCGGCGCTTGCGGCTCCGGCTTATTGCAAGTTGAATCTCGCGCCGCTTGCGGCTGAGCGGCAAAACCGTTAGCACGATAATCCGAAACACTGTTCCTGCCCGCGGCCTCCGGAGGACAAGCTTTGAAGTACAATCTCAAGCATGGCACGTAACCTCAATGAACTTTTTCGTGAGGCGGCACAGTTGCCGGAGCAGGACCGGGCAACACTTGCTGGCCTCTTGATCGAAACTCTCGATCCTGGCACCGAACCGGACGTCGAAGCAGCTTGGTCACAGGAAGTGGCGCGTCGCGTCGCGGAATTGGACGCCGGATCGGTCGAAACCATCCCATGGGAAGAGGTCCGCGCGGAACTGTTCGGACCGCGCAATGAAGATTAGGTTTCATCCTGCCGCCCGTGCGGAGCTCAGAAGGGCCCGAGCTTGGTACGAGGAACGCAGCCCGATGAGCGCGGCGGCACTTGCACAGGAGATTGATGCAGCTATGTCTCAGATTGCCGAAGCACCGATGCGGTATCCAGTAGCGGAATACGGAACGATGCGGCTCGTTCTTCCACGGTTTCCCTTCAGCATCTTTTACCGAGTAGGCAACACAGAGATCGTCATCGTCGCGGTAGCTCATCATAAGCGGAGGCCAGGCTACTGGCAGCAACGCTCAGAGACGGGCTAACAAGGAAATGGAGCCGACGGTGCAAAGAACGCGCCGCGGCTCATGCCCAGGCCGTTCTGCCCTTTGGATACGAGAATGACATTCGCTGCAATTCAACGTTATGCGCTGACCTGTGGCCTGCTCTTGGTTCCGGCGAGCCTGTGGAATATCGCGCTGGCTGAGCGCCTGCCCCCATCATTCGCTGCCGCCGAGTTTTGGCGGGACATTCCTGCACCGTTGGCGTTAGCCGAAAACAGTTTACGGGTCGCCGTGTTCGCCCTTCCGTTCTTTATGCCCCTCAACCTTGCAGCGCCAGGCCGCAGGCGCGCCTGGCTTGCCTTTGTTGTTGGTACGCTGGTCTACTTCGCAAGCTGGCTCATGCTTATTCTGTTTCCGGCCTCCGGGTGGTCAACGAGCGCTTTGGGATTTGCTGCGCCGGCATATACGCCATTCCTCTGGCTTCTTGGCATAGCGTTGCTCGGCCGTCAACTGTTCTGGGGCACGTTCTATCGCTGGTGGATGTACCTCGTGCTCGTGCTGGCCTTTCTCGCTACGCACATTTCGCACACGGCATTGGTCTATGCTCGCAGCCACTAGCAACGGCAGGGCTAACAACGCGCTGGAGCGGACCGGCGCTTGAGCAGTGAAGCAGCAATGTGGGTAGCGGCAGGCGCCGGCCGCTCAGCGCTTCGCTGTTAGCTCTACTGGAGAAATATTCGGATGGCCTTCGTTGAGCGACAATTTTCGAATAACCAAATCAACAAGGCCGGTACCATCCTCGCGCAACCGGATGCCTTCAGCTTAGAGGACCACAACTGGGCGGCAGACGTTCTAGCGAACTGGCGAGAGTGCCACGGCCACCCGATCAACACGTTTCAGGCCACCCCCAGGGCGAAGCTCAGGAACGGGTACGGCCCATCGATCGTTGCCCAGCGTCTCAAGCGAGCCCCTTCCATCATTTCGAAGCTCCAGCGGTTCCAGGGAATGCAGTTCGCCCGAATGCAGAATATCGGGGGGCTGCGGACGGTCCTTCAGTCCGTACGCCAAGTGCGCGACCTTGAAGACAGTTATCGGACCAGCGCCTTCGCCCACTTTCTAACTAACTCCAAGAACTACATTGACGAGCCCAAAGATGATGGTTACCGGGGCGTCCACCTCATCTATCGCTATAAGAGCGATGTGGCCCCGGCGTACGACGGATTGAAAATGGGGTCAACATGAAATACAAAGTAGTTCTCAAGAAATCCAAGGAAGGCTACAGCGTGTCGTGTCCTGGTCTGCCCGGCTGCTGGTCTCAGGGCAAAACAGAAATTGAGGCCCTCGAAAACATACAAGATGCAATTCGCGAATACCTTGAGGCGGTCGTCAAGATTTCAAAGGGTACGAAGGTACGCGAGGTCGAAGTTCCCGTCTAGCCGTGCCGAAGCTCCCTAGCATAAATCATTTTCGGGCTGTTCGTGCTCTGGAGAAGGTCAGTTTCAAAATTGTCAATCAAGTAAGCACATTGTAATGAGTGATGGGATGCGTATTCTAACGATTCCTCGGCACAACCCGGTCAATACACAATGGGCGGTATCGTTCGTGATGCTGGACTCACAGTCGAGAAATTCAAGAAGCTCGTGTAGCACAAGGCCAGCTAACCGGCCGATGGAGCCGACCGCTGAAAAACGCTGCGGGTCAGCGGCAAACCGTTATGCAGATCCCAAACTGAATGAGTCGTGAACGCGAGAGTCTTCCAGGAGATCGGCCTGTGATTGAACACAGGTGTGAAGGCAGCTACTGCGAAATCTTCCTGATGTAGGTGCCCGAGACCTTGTCGGCCCAGGTGAGATGCTCGGGATCGATGGCGGCCCATAGAAGGCCGAGCATCACCGGCAGAAATGAAATCAAGTAGCCGAATCCCCGCATGCCGGCGCTGCGCAGGTCCAGGGCCGCGCCATCGCGGGTAACGACTTCTAGGTTCCACATCTTCATTCCCGGAGTCTGGCTCGCGCTGAGCATGAACAGGAAAAAATAAATCACCACGAGGAGAAAGAACCCGGCAATATAGATTCCCCCTATTCGGCGATCCAGTTCGGCGCCCTGCGGCATTTCCGTCAATGTCGCAAGGAGGAATAGCGAGTAGATCGCGGCCACGATCAGCAGATCCGCCGCTCCAGCCGCGAGCCGCGGCCATAAAAGTTCACGCTGGTACTCCGGAAAACTGAAAGGCTGGCTGTGCTCGGCTTCTTCGAAGTTAAGTTCGGGCTGGTATTCGTCGAGTGCAATGATGGTCCGCTTCTGCTTACGTTCCATTTCGTGGCGATTCTGGCATACTCACCGGTATGTTGTCACTCGTGTTGTCGCTGCTGCTGTTGGTTCCCCAGCAGGGCGAAGTCGTCATCACGTCGGATGGTCCCCAGGTGAGGGACGGAAGCATCTATCGTGTGACGACAAACGTCGCGATTACCTACCAGGACGTTCGCATCGAATCCGATTGGTTGACGTGGGACGAGTCGACCAACGAGATCGAGGCCGGCGACCGTGTCCGGTTTACGCGCGGCAACGAAAGCCTCGATGGATCCCTCCTGAAGTTGGACCTGGATACGAAGTCCGGCGTCCTGACAAATGCCCGCGGCCAGCTCGGCGCAGGTTTTTACATTGCCGCCGCGGAGGCCCGCCGCCGCGAGGACGGACTCTACGAGCTGCGTAACGCTACGATTACAACTTGCGACGGGCCGAGGCCGGGTTGGACTTTCGGAGCCGCCCGGGCCGTAATCGATCCGCAGAAGAGTGTCATTGCCAGGAATTCGATTTTTCGATTCGAAGGGATTCCCGTCTTTTTCCTGCCTTACCTGGCCGCGCCGACGACCGAAAGGACGCGGTCCACGGGGTTTCTCATCCCTGGGACATCGACATCGACAACCAAGGGCAGAAGCATTCGGCAGTCCTTCTTTTACGCAATCAACCGGAGCGCCGACGCCACGTTTACCGGAGAATATTTCAGCAAGCGAGGCCTGGCTGGAACGGTGGACTTTCGCGCCCGTCCGAACCCGGCGTCGAACATTCTGGTGAACTCGTTTTTCGCCAGGGACCGCCTGGGGCAGGGCGGCCAAAGCGTACGAATCCTGACATCGAGCGGCTTCAGCAACGGGTCCCGCGGGGTGGTCGACCTGAACCTGGTAAGTTCTTTCGTCTTTCGCCAGGTCTTCGAGGAGGGATTCAACATCATTTCCTCGCCTGTCCAGCATTCAGTGGCGTTCCTCACGAACAATCAGCCCGGCATCAGCTATAACGCCCAGTACAGCCGCACCGGCATTTTCTTTCCTGACCAGCCGTCTGTGACGCTTCGGCGATTTCCTTCAGTCGACATAGGAATCGCTCAACGCCGGCTGGCAATGTTGCCTGTGTATTTCAGTCTCGAAAGCGGGTTCACCGGCATTGCCCGCCGTGATGCAACCATTGAGGCTCCGTCGTTTGTCGAGCGCCTGGATGTTCGGCCCACCATCGAGATTCCATTGCTGCGGTCCGATGCCTTCGAATGGTCGCACCAGATCTCCGCCAGGGATACGGCGTACACGCATACCCGCCTTGCTCGCGTAGAGAGGGATACGTTTAATCGTCTTTCGTTCGAATACAGGACTCACTTCACCGGACCACGCACTGAAAGAAATTTTCGAAACTGGCGACACGTTGTCGAGCCGACCGTGGAGTACCACTACCTGGCGGGCGCCGATCGTTTTGATAACGTGATCGTGGTCGACCAGGTGGACCTCGCTACGAACACGAACGAGGTTGAGTACGGTGTGACCAATCGCTTCTTAACGGGACACGAAGTATTAAGCTGGCGGATTTCGCAGAAATACTTCTTTGATCCAACTTTCGGCGGCGCAATCGTGGCCGGAAGGCGAAACGTGTTTTCGCCGCTTCTGGACATTACGGGCTTTGCGTTCGCCGATGGAAAGCGCAGGTTTTCGCCGATCGTTTCGACAATGCGCATTTCGACGAGTCCATCCACGTCGACCGATGTGCTTGTCGACTACGATACGGTTCGGCGGGAGTTCGGCAGCGCTGGAATCATGGGAGGCCTGAATCGAGGGCAGACCTTTGGAAGCATCGCCTACTTCTTTACTCGAAGAAGCCCGATCCAGACGCCGAACAACCAGTTGCGCGCCGCCATACAGTACGGGAACGAGCAGAAGCCCGGGTTCAGCGGGGCCTTCAGCGCGAATTACGACGTCGGGCGCAGGCTATTCCAGGGCTCAATAGCCCAGGTTGGCTATAATACGGATTGCTATGGCCTGAACTTTGAGTTCATGCAATTCGATCTCGGCCTGCGCAAGGAAAGCCGTATCCGGTTTTCTTTCACACTGAAAAACATCGGCTCGTACGGAACGATCCGGCAGCAAGAGAGAATTTTCTGATGGCATTTCCGACCAATCGTATGCGCCGCCTCCGGCGCAACCAGCGGCTTCGAAACATGGTTCGCGAGACAAGACTCTCACCCGAATGCATGATCTACCCGATCTTCGTATGTCCGGGCGACAACGTGAAGAAGGAAGTCAGTTCCATGCCCGGGCAGTTCAACCTGTCCATCGATAATGCCGTCAAGGTTGCGCGTGAAGCCGAGCAGGCGGGCATTGCGGGAATCCTGTTGTTCGGGATTCCGGAAGAGAAGGATGAACTCGGGTCGGACGCATTCAACGAGGACGGAATAATACAGAAGGCGCTTCGCGCCATCCGGGAGAACGTTCGCGAATTGCTGCTGATCACGGATATTTGTCTCTGTGAGTACACGTCGCACGGGCACTGCGGCGTCATTCGCCACGGGGATGTCGATAACGATCCAACGCTGAAACTGCTTGCAGACAGCGCCGTGAGCCATGTACGAGCTGGCGCCGACATAGTCGCTCCATCCGACATGATGGACGGCCGTGTCGCCGCCATTCGCCGGGGCCTGGATGATGAAGGGTTAACTGGAACGCCGATCATGTCGTACGCGGCGAAGTATGCGTCCGGATTTTACGGCCCGTTCCGGGAGGCCGCGGGATCCACCCCGAAGTTTGGCGACCGCCGCACTTACCAGATGGATCCGCCAAATGCGCGAGAGGCGCTTCGGGAAATCGCACTGGATATAGAGGAGGGCGCGGACATCGTCATGGTAAAACCGGCGCTCGCCTACCTCGACATCATCTCCCAGGCGCGCGAACGATTTGACGTGCCGATTGCCGCCTACCAGGTCAGCGGCGAGTACTCGATGATCGAGGCCGCAGCCCGCGCCGGATGGATCGAGCGCGAACGCGTTATCCTTGAAACTACGACCGCGATAAAACGTGCGGGTGCGGATATCCTTATAACCTATTACGCCTTAGAACTGGCGAAAACGCTGTAGTGAACCCGTGGGCGCGGGGGG
>CAMAWS010000085.1 GCA_945861845.1 Candidatus Sulfopaludibacter sp. SbA3
CCTAAGGACGAAGTTCGAACGATAAGGCTGATTCGTCGGTAATGCAAGGTTCGGGGATAAAAATGGGGACCGGCACGGAATTCCAAAGTTCAGGAATTCCGTGCCGGTCCCCATTTTTATCCCCGATCAGTTAGCGGGCCGGCCGTTGCGGCTTGGGGATCTCCTGGCCGTCCCCAAAGGTTGCGTCTACCATCTCGTTATAGAAGGCCAGGTGGTTGGCAATCTTGGATGTCTCCGTAGTGGGATACCGATAGTACCAGACCACGTCTTTGAACAACCGGTCTCCTATCGCCACCGAATAGTAGTGCGCTTCTCCTTTGTATGGGCAGCGCGTAATTGTGTCGCTCGGGCGCAAAAGGTCCACGCGCACGTCCGCCTTGGGCAGATAGTGCCGTGTGGGCAGGGTCGTCTCGAACAACAGCACCGGCCGTTTGGACTCCGCCACCTTCACTCCGCCGAGGACCACGCTGATTTCCCGGGAACTCTGGAGCACGTCTACGCGACGGTATGGATCGCGGGCATGGACGAAGACCTCCTCCCCTTCCTCGTACCATCCGTCCATCTGGTCCCAGGAGAAGGCCACATAGCCCCGAAGATCGGGCGCCGTGTCCAGACCAGGGGCGCTGGCATGGGGCTGGGGATAAGACCAGGCAGCGTTTTCGACTACTTTCCCGCCCGCCTTCAAGGTGAAGTAGGAAGCGGCGCCCATCCTCTCGTTTTGAGTGTGATGGTCCGTAGGTGTCATCCGGTCCATGCGCACGTCCTCTTCGGGGAAATAATAGACGGGCGTGCGGCCCCGCTCCCGGAGCAGCAAAACCCTGCGGCTATCCGCGATCATTTCACCTCCAAAGTTCACCCGAACCCATTTGGGGCTGATCTCGGTCTGGACCACCGGGTTGGTAAAACTGGTCTGCAGGTCGCGTGTCTCTTTCGTGACTCTGCCCGGAATGCCTTGAGCGGCGCCTTGCAACGAAGGATAAACGGCCACGCCGGCTCCAACCATGGTGAGCAAACTGCGCCGCGTCATTTGCGGAAGATTAGACGATTGTTGAATTGGCACGTGACACCTCCTCTGAAATTGAGACGTTTACTATAACTAAAAAAACCACCGCGCAAACAGCCGAAGCTGCCGCGGCTCGGGCCGAAGGTTCGTGAGCAGGAAGTTCGGGGCGTTGAACACTGTGCTCTGGATGTTCGGGCTGCCCTGCTCCTGCAGCGCGTTCTTGATCTCGGCGGCAAGCTCCAGCCTGCGAGGGCCCTCTCGAAACAAGATTTTTGTGAGCCGCATGTGCATGAAGTCCTCACGCTCTGTGCGGTACTTCGAACCGGGGGCTTCGAGGTTTACCGATCGGGTGCCCTGGGGGAGCCGGACCGGCGCCGTCGAAGCGATGGACGATCCTGAGACTGCTGTGAGATTTCCCGAGACCTGCACGCCGATCCCGGGAATCTCATAAGATCCCATGAGGGAGAACATGTGCGGCCGGTCGCGCGAAGCCAGGCCGCCGCGCGCATTGATGAAGTCGTTAGGGTCCTGTCCCGCCGTGCCGGCACTCAATTCAAGCCCCTCTGCCCGCTGGCGCGTGTAGCCCGCAGTGAGCTGCCAGCGATTCGCCAGCCGCTTCGATGCGGTCAGGATGACCGCCTTGTAGGCCGTCCCGTTTCCCGGACCGTTGGTGCGGAGGAATATGCGGTCGGCCGGGCGGTTCAGCAGCGGGAATACTGTCAGCGTCTGTCCATTCGCAAGCGTTACTTGCTGCTCGCCGTAGGTGCCGCCGATGTCACGCC
The DNA here is from genome assembly GCA_945861845.1 of Candidatus Sulfopaludibacter sp. SbA3. Classification (GTDB taxonomy): domain Bacteria; phylum Acidobacteriota; class Terriglobia; order 20CM-2-55-15; family 20CM-2-55-15; genus CAMBFR01. The sequence goes on from CAMAWS010000085.1 coordinate 1,786, forward strand.
AGCCAAGCTGGTTGGCGCCACGCTTGTAGATGACGTTCACGCCGACGGCGAAGTTGTTGGCAATCTCGCGATCGGCGCCAACCGCGAACTGATCGGTGTAGGGCGGATGCATTTCCGGATCGATCCGTATTTGCGTTCGCGGATCGGTAACCGAGACTAGCGTCGTGTAGCCGGCCGTCGCCGGGTTGTAGCGCATCGTGGTGGTCAGCGCGCGGCCCGGATGCAGGACTTCGAACTCACCGAGGAAGAGCGGCAGATAGTATCTGCCAGTGACCGCGCGCAGCACTGTCTTGCCGTCGCTGGTCAGCTTGACGCTTAGACCTCCGCGCGGCGAGAACGTATTCCACGTGACGAGTTTGCCGAGCCCCAGGAGCGTGCCGATTTCGTTGAACTGCCCGTCGAACTTCGGAATTTCCTGGCTGCTCGCCACCATCCGGTCGTACCGGCCACCGTACTTGAAGGTAAACCGCCCTATCGTCATTTCGTTCTCGGCCCAAACGCCCAGCGCCCTGCTGACCGCGCCCCGCACGTCTGTCCCGACGAATTGCGCCTGGTCGGGCTGGCCGCCGAGATCGGAGAAAATCGCGCCGCCGGGCTGGATATCGACACGGTAGTTCCTGCTCCGTGAAATCTGGACGCCGTAAAAGATGTTGTGGCTTGCGCGCGCGCCAGAGATGAACGTATTGAGTTTCATACTCACTTCGTCGCGGCGCGGCCGGAACCGCGTTGCGGTCGTGTTCCCGGTCTGCACGCCGGTGACTTGATCTCGGCGTTGCGGCGTCGTCAGGTCCTCGTAGAAGCCAATCCGGTTCGATCCCCCCTGCGTGAGGTTGTATCGCCCGGTGAGAACCGTCGTGCCGGTTGGCGTCCAGGTGAGCTGCGATCCGTAGTTGCCATCCAGCGCGACGTTTCCACGCGAGCGCTGAAGCGTCGCGAGCGGCCGCGTGGGGCTGGCGAAGGTCGGGTTCACCGTGCTCCAGACCTCCGCGTAAAATGATTGTTGGAACTGCAGCTTTTCGTTGATCTTCCAGTTCACCTTCCAATTGGTGTCCAGGATCGAATCAAGGGACTTCTCGTTGTCTGGCGGTTCCGGCTGGCCGGGTTGTGAGCCGCTGCGGGCGCGATAGATCACGCCGCCGAAGAACCAGAGGCTGTCGCTCTTGATCGGCCCGCCGATGTGGGCGCCCATGTCGCGATACTTGTACCACTTGAAGCCGGTTTCAACGCCGGGGCCGCAGACCGCACAAGGCAGTGTAGCCGGCCTGCTTGTCAGCGAACCCGGCGACCAATACCCGGATACGTCGCCCCTGAACTGGTTCGTGCCGGTCTTGCTGATGGTTTGCAGCACACCGCCGCCGGCGGCCTGATACTCGGCCGAGGCGCCAAGCGTGGTCGCGCTTACTTCCTCCGCGCCGTCAAAATCCGCCAACAGCCACGAACCGCCCGAGGCGACGTTGTTGATCGACACGCCGTCGGCCAGGATCGTGGTCTCGTTGGGGTTCGAGCCCATGACCGTAACGTTGAATACCCGGTTGTAGGCATCGGTGGTAACACCCGGCAGCATCGCCATGTAGGACTGCACCCCATAGCGCTCGCTGGCCGCGGTCTCGAGCTGCTCGGCCGGGATCGAGTTCTGAATCCCGGCGCGGCGCAGATCGACCACCGGCGCCTGGCCGCTCACCGTGATTGTCTCGGCCACCGTCGCGATTCTAAGCGCGACGATGCGCTCCGTCGTGCTCGCCGCCAGGACCCGCAGGTCCGTTTCTTCGTACCTGCTGAAGCCGGGCAACTCCACGTTGAGGACATACGTGCCGGGCTGAAGCCCCGTGAATCGATACTCCCCGCGCTCGTTGGTTACAGTACTTTGGGGACCTCCGGGCAGGGCCGGCGACGTAACCGTGGCCGTTACCCCAGGCAGCACGGCGCCCGACTCGTCGCGCACGGAGCCGATGATGTTGCCGGTCGTGACCTGTGCTTGCACGGCAAACGCGCAAACGAGCAATCCGGCAAAAACGAGCAGAATTGTTCTTTGAGTCATCTTCCAAATCTCCCTTGCTTGATGGCTGCGCCCATTGCTTTGTGTTTCGCGCTATCGCGCTCACACTCCGCGTCGGGCTTGCATTCGCAGCCGCTCATATCGTCTTATTTAAAGGCCTGTCCAACTCGGATTACGCGGAAAGCTTTTGGCTTCCGAGTTCTCGAGGTCTCATTCTTGGTTCAGGAAAGAAAGTTCAACGGCGAACCGACGTTTAGAGTCGAATTCAGGTGAAACCGGAAGCGAGGTGTCGCGCGGTGTTTGTTCTCACAGATGGAGCAGCATTTTAAGACGACCGTCAGAATATTCAAAAAGAAAAAAGCAGGGGAACTTCCAATAATTTTTTGATATCGCGTGAAATGCGTAACATAATGGCGAAATGTCTCCGCTCTACAAAACCTTCGGGCACGCCTTTCGTGGTTTCACCTGAGTGAGGATTACAGGACTCAGGTGAGGCTCTAGCCAGGACAGAATCAAACGTTCGTCGACAAACAAAACAGGATACGTCGTGTTGAGATTTACATCCTGCCAGGCAGAGATTGCTGAATCGTTCTGCAGGGCGCTTGCGGCATTCATTGGTGACAAACTAGCGATTCCATCGGAATTCGTCAGTGATATTCCATGGCAGGAAAGGGAGAGATTACTCGACAGGGGTGACATCCATGTCGGTTGGATTTGTGGTCTTCCCTACATCAGAAAAAACAACAGCGAGAGAAAGACGGTCGAGCTGCTTGCTGCTCCTGTCATGACGCATCCGCGCTATGGCGGCAGGCCCATCTATTACTCCGACGTGGTTGTGTGCGCGGACAGCGACATCCGATCTTTCGAGGATCTGCGCGGTAGAACATGGGCCTACAATGAGCCCGGATCGCATTCCGGGTACAACCTTACCCGGCATCACCTCGCAAAGGGAGGATCGGGAGCCGGTTACTTCGGCCGCGTTGTGGAAGCTGGTTCGCACCAAGACTGTATTCGAATGCTTCTGGAGCATGCGATTGATGCGGCCGCGATAGATAGCACGGTTCTTGAGATGGCGTTCAGGGAGAATCCATTGATCGCTGAACGGATCCGAACGATAGCCGTCCTGGGTCCCAGTCCAGCGCCGCCGTGGGTAGCCCACAGTTCCGTTTCCAGTAATGTCCAACGGGCGTTGCGGCGGGAGCTTCTATCGGTGCACAAGGATCCGCCGGGCCGGCGAATCCTGGAAGAGGCCGGAATTCTGCGGTTCGCACCGGTTTCGGATCAGGATTACGATCCGATTCGAGCAATGGAGCGTGTTGCCGCATCGGTGGAATGGTTTCTGCCCCCTTCACCTTAGTTCCTATCTTCCATTGAAGTCTTCTTGCCGGATGAAGTCTTCTTGCCGGAAATCCGTCCCATGCTAATATCCAAATCTGGAAATCAGACCAAACTTGTGTATAGCTTCAGTGTCTTCAGCAGTAATTGTGATCTCTTATTTCGAAAGGAGATATCGCATGACCATCAGGACTATTGCAATCGCATTGATTGCGGGACTTCTTGCCGTTTCTGTCCCCATGTTCGGGCATCACGGAACCAACATTTCTTATGACCACGACAAACCGATCACGTTAAAGGGAACCGTAACGGAATTCGTATTCGCCAATCCCCATGCCGCACTCTACTTCGATGTGAAGGACGACAAAGGCGCCGTCGTGCATTGGGGTGGCGAACTCAACAGTCCCACAAATTTGCGCAGAGATGGCTGGAACAAGGAGACATTCAAGTTCGGGGATCAAGTCACCATTACGGTGTTCCCGTCCAAGGCCGGCACAACTGTGGGAGTTGTTGATCGCTCGAAGGCAATAACTGTTAATGGCAAAGAACTGCCCGGCAGAACCAACAACGTCGATTAGAGATGAGCGGCTGCGAATGCAAGCCCGACGCGAAGCGTGAGCGCGATAGCGTGAAACCTGAACAAAGGCCGCAGCCACTGAAGAACTGAAGAGAGGTCCAATGCGAAATTCCTCCGCACGTTTGATCGTAACTCTACTAATGACAGGCGTTTTCTCGGCCACGGCATTCGGCCAGGCCGGAGGGCAGGACCTGTCGGGAATTTGGGCGCGAACCAGACAAGTATTGTCGTTGACCGCGGAACCCCCTGCCCGGACGCCCCTGGGTCAGAAAATGTTCGACGCGAACAAACCGTCGTACGGTCCCAGGGCAATTCCTCCCGCACTTGGAAATGATCCGACAGGCAATTGCGATCCCCTGGGTATTCCACGTTTGCTCATTCTTGAAAACAACCCTGGCACCTTCGAATTCATTCAGATTCCTGGCAGAGTTCTCCAGGTTTTCGAACGGCATCGCATGTACCGGGAAATCTGGACCGATGGGCGGCCGCTTCCCACAAATCCCGAGCCTAAGTACATGGGGTACTCGGTTGGGCGCTGGGAGGGCGGCACGCTGGTTGTCAATTCACTCGGCTTTGACGAAAGAACCTGGATCGACCATTTTGGCAATGCGCACAGCGAAGAGATGCGCCTCGAAGAGCGATACCGCCGCGTCGACCGTGAAACCATAGAATTCACCATGACGCTTACCGATCCGAAGGTGTATTCGGCGCCGTGGGTGAGCGAAAAGAAGACAGTGAAGCTTCAGCCGCCAAAAGCGCTTGAGGAGCTTTTTTGCATACCATCCGAGGAACAGGCTTTTAACAAACGGATCCGGGATCCCGCGGCCGGGATCACCCGTTAGTTCCTGTGATTGGTCTTTGAATTCAAGTACCGGGAGGCACGACGATGACGCGAAACTTACGGACACTCTTTGTTTTGAGCCTTGGCCTGCTTTTTGCAGCTGTGCCGCTGCTCGCGCACCACTACGGTGGAACCGTTTATGACGACACCAAGCGAATCACGCTCAAAGGAAAACTTTCGAAGCTGGACTGGATGAATCCACACGTTTATTACTACATCGACGTGGCTGATGAAAAAGGCCAGACGGTTACCTGGGAAGCGGAAAGTGGTCCGCCAAACTCCTTGTATCGACGCGGGTGGAGGAAAGACGACATTAAGATCGGCGATGCAATCACACTGACAAACGCCGCCCTGTCCCGCAACGGATCTAAGAAGGTTTCCGGAGGAACGGTGACCATGCCGGACGGCCGCAAAGTATTCAGCGGAACCAATGGCGACGGTCTCGACAGAGTTCAATAGCATTCTATTCCCGGCGGCGCCCCTTTCGGAGGAGCGCCGCCCTCCTTCAGCATTCCCGCCTCATCAATGAAACATCTCACAGCAATCAGTTTCGTACTGGGCTTCGCTCTCCTGCCGCAAATTGACACGGGAAGAACCGTATGGGATGGCGTGTATAACGAAGCTCAGGCAGAGCGTGGCGCCCTGGACTACACAAAGAATTGTGGCGGCTGTCACATGGAAAACATGGCGGGCCAGGGCGAAGTTCCCGCGCTCAAGGGAACCGCTTTCATGGACAGGTGGCGCGATTACAGCCTGCAACCACTCTTCAGTCTCATCAAAACGGAAATGCCTCCGTTGCGCTTTCGAACGCCCGGCACGCCGAAACTCAGCGACGAAACCTACACCGACATCCTGACCTACCTGCTCAAAGCCAATGACTTTCCGGCAGGAGCCAGTGAACTGGCGCTCGACGCGCTCGACAAGGTTCAGATTGTGGGAAGAGAGGGGCCTGCGCCACCGCCAAACTTTGCGTTGGTATTGGTTGTGGGCTGCATGGCGCTAACCGCCGATTCACGATGGGTGGTGGTGGCCGCCACTGAACCTGTCCGAGCGACCATGCCGGATATAGCGACCGCGGAAGAACTTCGCGCTTCGCTGGCGAAACGGTTCGGCACACGGCAATTCCGCCTCGCGGACTTCGGATACCTTGGCGCCGAGTTCCGGCCGGAAAGCCTCCGGGGCCAAAAGATCCAGGTCAAAGGCTATTTGATCCGGCAGCGCGAGTTCGAACGCATCAGCGTTACTTCCCTCCAGACAGTCGCTTCGCGCTGTGGATAGCCCGCCGGGGAACTAGTGAGTTCAGGAATCCAACACCTGGTGAATTGCGGTTTTGAGGTCGTCTATCGAAAAAGGCTTTCGCAGGAATGGAAGCGCATTTTGCGGGAATTCGCCGGCGCCCGCGGCAACCTGGATGCAACCCGACATCAATATGATCTTCGTTTCCTGATTACGCTCCTTCAACGCATCGGCCAATTGAAGTCCGCTCATCCCAGGCATCACGACATCCGTCAGCAGAATATCGATGGAATCTTCGTGCTCGACGGCAAGCCGCAGTCCATCGTCTCCGTTGGAGGCCTCTATCACGTCGAAACCGATGGACTCCAGCATCTTGCGTGCAATGAGCCGCACTTCCTCCTGATCTTCGACCAAAAGCGCCTTGCCGCAGCGATCCGCCTTGTCAGGTGACGGAGCGCGCGGTTCCGTCTTTGTGACGCCAGCGGCAGCAGGAAGATAGATCGTAAAAGTGGAGCCTGATTCCGGCTCACTATCCGCCCAGATATAGCCTCCGCTCTGCTTCACGATGCCATAAACAGTGGCCAGGCCCATGCCTGAGCCGGTCGTCTTCGTGGTGAAAAAGGGCTCGAAGATGCGGGCCTGAACTTCGCGTGTCATTCCGGTACCGGCATCACGGACGACAAGTGCCGCGTAGTGCCCCTCACGAATCACCTGGCTCATTCGAGTCGATCTTCCATCCTCGAACACATGTCGTGTTTCGAGCTTGAGCTTGCCTCCATTGGGCATGGCATCCCGGGCGTTCAGGACGAGGTTTATGATTACCTGTTCGACCTGGGAAGGATCGGCCTTTACAACGCATCGTTCCCCCGCGATGAGGTGGTCAAACTCGATGTGCTCGCCAATCATGCGCCGGAGCATCTGGGCAAGGTCTTCAATAAGCGTATCCAGATCGAAGTCGGTAGGCTGCATCACCTGCCTTCGGGCCAGCGCGAGAAGCTGCTGAGTAAGGCTCGCGGCGCGCTTCGAAGCTTTTTTCATGGCCTCGATGCCAAGGTCGATTTCCGCCGGCGATGACTTGCTGCTCAAAAGATCGCAATATCCGGATATGACACTGAGGATGTTGTTGAAGTCGTGCGCAATACCGCCGGCCAGATTCCCGATGGCTTCCATTTTCTGGGCAACGCGCAACTGTCTCTCAAGTTTTTTTCTCTCGGTGATGTCCCTGTCGATGCCCCTATACCCGGTCAGGCCCTTGTCTCCATCGATGATCGGTACGCCGCTGCATTCCATGCTCCGGATCTCTCCGGACCTGGAACAGATCTCGTGTTCGATGACAAACGGCTTCCCTTCGGAAATGTATTCCGCAAGCTTCTCCGCGACTCGCACCGCTTCCTCAGGAGGCATGAAGTCGAAGGGCGTTTTTCCAAGCATCTCCTGCGCCTCGTATCCAAGAATGGCGGATACGTTTGGGCTCGAGAAGCTGTATGCGCCGGCCGCATCAGTCTCCCAGAGGATATCGCTGGTGTTTTCTGCAAACGTGAGGAACCGCGCTTCGGTCCGTTTCAGTGTTTCCAGGATTCGCTCTGATTCAAGGTTGTCTGAATTCATGCTCGCTATTGGAACAGTCAAAGGATAGGGAGTGGTGCGATACGAAATTGATCGTCATCGAACTGCAACGACAAGCACGATAACACAAACGGGCAGGTACGAAGCCAGGGCTCAAGGGGCAGATTTCGCTTGAAGTAACCGTCCCGGGTGGATCGGCGTGCGTTTGGAAACGAGACGCTCCGCCCGGGACCTGAGTGTTCTAAT
>CAMAWS010000086.1 GCA_945861845.1 Candidatus Sulfopaludibacter sp. SbA3
TTGCACGGGGCTGAAGCCCCGCGCCCACAGCATCCCTACTTTCCGTTGTCCAGTCCCCGGCCGCTTGACGCGGCTTGTCGAACTGGTATTTAATTCCGCCACAACCAAGGTCCTTATTGATTGAGTTTTGATCTGGATACGCGAAATGAGCGAGATCCAAGTATTTCAATTTTCAGTGGTGCAAGGGGGGGGTAAGATGCGAAAGTTTCTAACGGCAGCGGTGACACTGCTGCTTCTAGTCTCGACCTATACATTTTCCCAGACAAGTAATGCTCAGTTGGGCGGAACGGTTTCCGACGCCACAGGCGCGTTGATTCCCGGCGTATCGGTAACGCTGACGAATACCGCGACCGGAGTCGTGAACACGACGGTTTCGAATGAAGCCGGCGCCTACAACTTCCCGAGCATCCAGACTGGGGCTTATAAGGTCAGCGCGGAGCTGCCTGGTTTTCAAACGCAGACCTACAATGACGTTACCCTTGGAATTTCGCAGCAGGTTCGATTGAACTTCACGCTGCAGGTGGGTTCGGTTTCACAGGCGGTTGAAGTGACCGTCTCCGCCGACAATGCGATTTCGACCACATCAGCCTCAGTCGGCACGGTTCTTCCCGAATACCGGGTGCGCGATCTCCCCCTGGGTGGACGCAACGTACTCGACCTTCTCACCACGACCGGTGGAACGGGCCCGACGGAAGGAATCACGGACGGCTATTTCGCCGGCGGCCGTCTCAGCGCGGTAAATACCACACGCGACGGTTTCGTGGTTTCCGACGGACGTTATAACCATGGCGCGTATTCGGCCACGTATGTGAGTCCCGATCTTGTCGAAGAAGTTCGCGTCATCACGGCGCCCGTGGATGCGGAAGCCGGACGCGGCGCCGGCCAGATCCAGATGGTCACACGCTCTGGAACCAACCAGTTTCGTGGCAGCGTCTTCTGGAACAACCGGAACTCGGCGATGGATGCCAGCAGCTGGTTCAACAACTTCAACGGCGCGCCGAAAGACTGGTCAAACCGCAACGTGGTTGGCGGCCGTATTGGCGGTCCGATTGTGAAAAACAAGACGTTCTTCTTTGGTTTGTACGAATCGCAGAGAGACGTTGTGAAGCGAAGCTTTGTGGGCCCCGCACTGACGGCGCAGGCGCGCCAGGGAATCTTCCGCTTCTATCCGGGCGCCGATAACCAGAACGCTATCGGAATCCGCCCGACGGTAGACCGCAATGGAAATCCTGTCCAGCCGTCGACCGCAACCGGTCCTCTACAACAGTTCAGCGTTTTCAACCGCGATCCGTTCCGCCCTGGATTCGATCCGAGCGGATTCATCCAGAACACGTTGCTGGCCCGGATGCCTGTGGCAAACGACTTTACCTCTTGCGGACCTCAGGTTACCGGCGTGAACTGCGATGGTTTGAACGTCGCCGGTCACCGCTGGGTGCAGCGCGTGAGCGGTCAGGATGAATCGGACGGAAACGGCGGCGAACAGGCCAACCGCGACCAGTTCAATACGCGCGTTGACCACAACTTCAGCCAGAGCAACAAGCTCAGCGTGATCTACACCTGGGAGCGCGATCTGGACCACACGGCACAAGCGGGTATTGCGCAGTGGCCGGGTGGCTATGATGGCGCGAATAACCGGTGGCCGAGAGTGTTCACGGGATCCCTGGTCTCGACGCTTTCTTCCACGATGGTTAACGAACTTCGTATCGGGTACAAACTGACGAAGCAGTTCAGTTGGAACCCGTTCTACGTTGGCCGGGCCGACGAGAGCGAGGAGACCGGCGCGGAGGGTAAAGAGGCGTTTGCCTTGCTGCCTCAGAAAAACGGTGTTCCGTACTCGCCAATCACCACGTTGTTCACGCAGAACATCATGAATTGGGGCGCCAATGCCGGCTCCACCCGTTTCACGATCAGCCCCCAGTACACATATGGCGATACACTGAGCTGGAGCAAGGGAGCGCACTCGTTCAAGGGCGGATTCGAATTGCGCATGTCGAACACAGAGTCGGGTGGCGACACGCAAATGACGCCGCAGGTGGTTTTGGGCGCCGGTGGAGTGCCCGTGGCCAACATCGACAACGTTGCCATTCCTGGACTGAGCGCCAATAACCAGACCGTTGCGCGAAACCTGTTGACCGACCTTTCCGGTTCGGTCAATCACGTCCTGGAAGGCTTCGATCTCCGCGACACGAGAAACCCGAAGTTCACCGGATACAAGGATGGATCCAAATACAAGCTTCGTCAGTGGTTTGCCAACGAAATCAGCATGTTCGTCAAGGACACCTGGAAGGCGAGTTCGAATCTGACATTGAATTACGGTATCCACTGGGAGTATTTCGGCGTGCCGTACGAAGCAAAAGGTCTGACTGGACGGCCGGTAGGCGTCGAAACAGGACTGTGCGGTATTTCGTGCGGTTCGCTGACCTCGATCGAGTTTGTCGGCAAGAATTCCTTGAATCCGGACAAGACGCTTTACAACAGGGACCTGAATAACCTTGCTCCCTCCGTGGGTTTTAGCTGGTCGCTGCCCTGGGGCGGTCAGGACAAGACCGTTCTTCGCGTTGGATACGGCTGGAGCATCACGGGCGGTCCGCTGAAGGGCGCGTCCACGTTCCTGAATTATATTTCGGGTGGTCTGCCGGGCACGTTCGGCGGATTCAGCAATACCGGATGGACGGACACTCAGGCGGCCTATCGGAATCTGTCGACCCTGACGCTGCCAATAGCTCAGCAGTTTGCGCCGTTCACGCCCACTCCGTTGACGGGAAGCCGCGAAGACGAAATGATGGCTTACGCCACGAAGCGGCTCGATCCCTACATTCAGAATTTTAATTTTGAACTTCAGCGGCAAGTTTCGCGCGATCTGAACGTGAGCGTTGCCTACATCGGGACAAAAGGTACGAAGCTCTGGGGCGCTTTGCCTCTGAATGCTGTGAATATTAACGCTGGATTGCCGGGAGGGCAGACCTTCCTGGATGCGTTTAATGTTACGCGAGCCGGTGGAAACGCTCCGTTGTTCGACCAGATGCTTCGGGGATTGAACATTCCCGGCGCTGGCGTCGTCAATGGCACCACGGTGACCGGATCGGCGGCGTTGCGCGCATACACGTCAACGCGCGCATTTCTTGCCAACGGTGGCGTCGGTCAGTTGGCCGATTTCCTGAACCGCAGCAGGAACGTTACCAACCAGGGCGGCGGTTTTGTGCGGAACAGCGGACTGTTCCCGGAGAACTTCTTCGTGCTCAATCCGCAGTTCAATCTTGTGACCTACCACACCAATCCGAGCAGTTCGACCTATCATTCGGTGCAAGTGCAGGCGACCAAGCAGCTGTCCCAGGGTTTTTCAAATCAGGTAACCTACACCCTGAGCCGCGGTTTGGGTGATAACGACGGCGAGAGCTATATCAACGCCCGCAATCCGAACAACCGTTCCCAGGATAAGACGCTGCTCGGGTTCCATCGGACGCATGCATTCTCATCAAATGGGATGTACCAGCTTCCGTTTGGCGCAGGTCAGCCGTTCCTTGCCAACGCCCCTGGATTCGTCCAACGGATTGTCGAGCGATGGCAGCTTGGCGGAATCTTCAGCTACACGTCGGGTGCGCCGCTGAATGTGACGGCCCAGACCAGCTCGATCTGGCAGACCGCCACCCAGATGACTCCTGTCGTGGTTGGTGATTTTGCGAAGAATGTTGGGAAGGTGACGAAGCTGGCGAACGCCGTATCGTTGTTCCCTGGCATTCAGCAGATCAACGATCCTTCTGTTTCAGGAGTTTCTGCCGCGAATGCATTGAGCGGGTCGTTCAGCAACAAGGCGATCACGGATGCCAGCGGCAACCTTCTACTTGTGAACCCGTCTCCCGGTCAGGTGGGCACTCTTGGCCTGCGATGGGTCGAAGGGCCGTCGCTTATCGGTTTCGATGCAAACCTCATCAAGCGCGTCCGGATCACGGAGACTAAGGAGTTCGAATTCCGGCTCGACGGAGTGAATCTTCTGAACCATCCGAATTTCGTTCCTCCGACGGCAGCTAACCTGAATATCAATTCGCTGAGCTTCGGCCGCATCACAACGGCGTCCGGAAGCCGTCGATTTGTCGTTAACGCCCGCCTGAACTTCTAAGGCCGGTTTGGGGCGGAAGCAGATTTACAAGAAATCTTGCTTCCGCTCCGAACTCCACCGGTATAATTTCCGAAGTTACGTTTTCAGTTGATCAAGACCTGAGGTTCGTACCATAGAAACCTCAGTCATCAACGAACTCAAATCAAGTGAAGTCCTGGAGGGGTTACATGCAAAAATTTCTAACGGCAGCAGTATGTCTGCTGTTTGTTTTCTCCACTGTTACATTTTCCCAGACAAGTAATGCTCAGTTAGGCGGAACGGTTTCCGACGCCTTAGGCGCCCTTATACCGGGCGTCTCCGTGACGCTGACGAATACTGCGACTGGAGTCGTGAATACGACGATTTCGAATGAAGCCGGCGCCTACAATTTCCCGAGCATCCAGACTGGGGCGTACAAGGTCAGCGCGGAGTTGCCTGGTTTTCAAACGCAGACATACAATGACGTCACTCTTGGAATTTCGCAGCAGCTTCGATTGAACTTCACGCTGCAGGTGGGCTCGGTGTCGCAGGCCGTTGAAGTCACCATCTCCGCCGACAATGCGATTTCCACCACATCGGCTTCGGTCGGCACGGTTCTTCCCGAATACCGGGTGCGCGACCTTCCTTTGGGCGGCCGCAACGTACTCGACCTGCTTACCACGACGGGCGGAACGGGCCCGACAGAAGGAATTACGGACGGCTATTTTGCCGGCGGCCGGCTTAGCGCGGTAAATACCACGCGCGACGGTTTCGTGGTTTCCGACGGACGGTACAATCATGGCGCCTATTCGGCCACGTATGTGAGTCCGGATCTCGTCGAAGAAGTTCGCGTGATCACGGCACCTGTGGACGCGGAAGCCGGACGCGGCGCCGGCCAGATCCAAATGGTCACCCGCTCTGGAACCAACCAGTTTCGTGGCAGCGTCTTCTGGAACAACCGGAACTCGGCGCTCGACGCCAGCAACTGGTTCAACAACTTCAGTGGTGCGCCGAAAGACTGGTCCAACCGCAACGTGGTCGGCGGACGCCTGGCAGGACCGATCGTTAAGAACAAGACGTTTTTCTTTGGTTTGTATGAATCGCAGAGAGACGTGGTGAAGCGAAGCTTTGTGGGGCCCGCACTGACAGCACAGGCGCGTCAGGGGATCTTCCGGTTCTATCCGGGCGCGGATAACCAGAACGCAGTCGGCATCCGCCCGACGGTAGACCGCAGCGGGAATCCTGTCCAGCCTTCGACCGCAACTGGACCCTTGCAGCAGTTCAGCGTTTTCAACCGCGATCCGTTCCGTCCGGGATTCGATCCGAGCGGGTTCATCCAGAACACGCTGCTGGCCCGGATGCCTGTGGCAAACGACTTCACGTCCTGCGGACCCCAGGTTATCGGCGTGAACTGCGATGGTTTGAACGTCGCCGGTCACCGCTGGGTGCAGCGCGTGAGCGGTCAGGATGAGTCGGACGGAAATGGTGGCGAACAGGCCAACCGCGACCAGTTCAACACCCGCATCGATCACAACTTCAACCAGAGCAACAAGCTCAGCGTCATCTACACGTGGGAGCGGAATCTGAATCACACGGCGCAGGCGGGCATCGCGCAGTGGCCGGGCGGTTATGACGGCGCCAATAACCGGTGGCCGAGAGTGTTCACGGGATCGTTGGTTTCGACGCTTTCTTCCACGATGGTGAACGAACTTCGCATCGGGTACAAACTGACGAAGCAGTACAGTTGGAACCCGTTCTACGTTGGCAGAGCAGAAGAGAGCGAGGAAACCGGCGCGGAAGGCAAGGAGGCATTTGCCTTGCTGCCAAAAAATAACGGAGTTCCGTTCACGCCGATTACAACTCTGTTCACGCAGAACATCATGAACTGGGGAGCCAATGCCGGCGCCACCCGGTACACGATCAGCCCGCAGTACACGTATGGCGATACCCTGAGCTGGAGCAAGGGCGCGCATTCGTTTAAGGGCGGATTTGAATTGCGCATGTCGAACTCAGAATCGGGCGGTGACACACAGATCACACCACAGGCGGTACTGGGCGCCGGCGGAGTGCCGGTGGCCAACATCGACAACGTGGCCATTCCTGGACTGAGCGCCAACAACCAGACGGTAGCGAGGAACCTGTTGACCGACCTGTCAGGTTCGGTCAATCACATCCTGGAAGGCTTCGACCTCCGGGATCCGAAGAGTCCGCAATTCATCGGTTATAAGGACGGAGCAAAATATAAGCTTCGGCAGTGGTATGCGAACGAAATCAGCGCGTTCGTTAAGGACACCTGGAAAGTGCGTCCGAGCCTGACGTTCAACTACGGCATCCACTGGGAATACTTCGGTGTGCCGTATGAAAAGAACGGCTTGGCCGGACAGCCGATCGGAGTCGAAACGGGACTGTGCGGAATTTCGTGCGGTTCGCTGACGTCAATCCAGTTTGTCGGAAAGAATTCCTTGAACCCTGACACGTTGCTCTACAACAGGGACATGAACAATTTTGCCCCCTCTGTCGGTTTTAGCTGGTCGCTTCCCTGGGGCGGACAGGACAAGACGGTTCTCCGCGTCGGTTACGGCTGGAGCTTTACCGGTGGTCCCCTGAAGGGCACGTCGACATTCCTGAACTTCATTTCGGGCGGTCTGCCAGGCTCGATCGGCGGATTCAGCAACACCGGCTGGACCGACACACAGGCTGCTTATCGGTCCCTGGCGACGCTGTCGCTTCCGATCACGAAGCAGTTTGCGCCGTTTACTCCTACTCCGTTGACGGGAAGCCGCGAAGACGAAATGCAGGCCTACGCGACGAACCGTGTCGACCCTTACGTTCAGAACTTCAACTTTGAGCTGCAGCGGCAAGTGTCGAACGATCTGAACTTCAGCGTCGCTTATATCGGCACCAAAGGCACGAGGCTTTGGGGCGCGCTTCCGCTCAATTCGGTGAACATCAATGCGGCGCTGCCCGGCGGACAGACGTTTCTGGATGCATTCAACGTCACACGTTCGGGCGGAAACGCTCCGTTGTTCGACCAGATGCTTCGGGGATTGAACGTTCCGGGAGCGGGGGTCGTGAACGGTACCACTGTTACCGGCTCCGCGGCGTTGCGGGCGTATACCTCCACGCGTGGGTTTATTGCCAACGGCGCTCCGGCGCAGCTTGCCGATTTCCTGAACCGCAGCAGAAACATTACCAATCAGGGCGGCGGTTTCGTTCGGAACAGCGGACTGTTCCCGGAGAACTTCTTCGTGCTCAATCCGCAGTTCAACAACGTGTCGTACCACAGCAATCCGAGCAGTTCGACCTACCATTCGCTGCAAGTGCAGGTCACGAAGCAGTTGTCGCAGGGTTTCTCGAACCAGTTGACCTACACATTGAGCCGGGCTTTGGGTGACAACGATGGCGAGGGCGTGATCTATTCGCGCGATCCGAAGAACCGGTCGCTCGACAAATCCCTCCTGGCCTACCATCGGACCCATGCGATCTCAACCAACGGAATGTATCAGCTTCCGTTCGGCGCGGGTCAGCCGTTGCTTGCCAGCGCCCCTGGATTCGTCCAGCGGATTGTCGAGCGGTGGCAGCTTGGCGGAATCTTCAGCGTCACGTCTGGAGCTCCTCTGAACATCATTGCTCCGATTGGAACGGTCAGTCAGCTCACGGTCGGTACGCCGGCGGCTCCGTTCAATACCCCGATGATCGTCGGGGCCTTCCCGAAGGACTCTGGCAAAGTGACAAGACTCGCCAACGGCGTGTCGTTGTTCCCCGGTATCCAGCAGATCAACGATCCATCTCTCGCCGGCGTCTCGGCGGCTAACGCCCTGAACGGCGCATTCACCAACAAAGCGATCACCGATGCCAGCGGCAACCTGCTTCTGGTGAACCCGGGTCCGGGTCAGGTGGGAAGTATGGGACTGCGCTGGGTCCAGGGTCCGATGCGTGTCGGCTTCGATGCGAACCTGATCAAGCGCGTTCGTATCACCGAGACCAAGGAATTCGAGTTCCGTCTGGATGGCGTCAATATTCTGAACCGTCCGAATTTTGATAATCCGACGAACGCGAACCTGAGCATCAACTCAACCAGCTTCGGCCGCATCACCACAGCAGGTGGAAGCCGCCGATTCGTTGTCAACGCCCGCCTGAATTTCTAAGGCGGCGGAGAGATAAGGGGACGTTGATCGAATTCCGTAGTTCAGGAATTCGATCAACGTCCCCTTATCTCACTCCCTCCTTTTTCTCCTTCCCCTCGTTTCAGAGTTGAACTAGACTTCGCTCCATTATTTATGAAACAGGCACAAGCGAAGGCACTTGATATCCGTCAGTTCATAGACGATCAACCGTTCAGCGCATTTCAACTGCAGACTGTGCTGATTTGCGGAATATTGGTTTTCATGGACGGTTTCGACGCTCAGGCGATGGGCTATGTTGCGCCCGCACTGACCGCGCAATTCGGCATCACCCGGGGAGCTCTTGGTCCGGTTCTTTCGAGCGGACTGGTTGGAATGATGGTGGGCGCGCTTATCAGCGGTCCGATTGCGGATCGCTTTGGACGAAAGCCAGTCCTGGTCATTTCCGCCATCATTTTCGGTCTCGGGTCGCTGATCACCGCAACAGCGACCTCCATTGAGTCACTGATTGCCTTTCGTCTGCTGACGGGACTGGGCCTGGGTGGCGCGATGCCGAATGCGATTGCGCTTACTTCGGAATACGCGCCGAAAAGAATCCGTGCCACCACTGTCATGACGATGTTCTGCGGGTTTTCGATTGGTGCGGCCGTTGGCGGTTTCGCAGCTGCAGGTCTCATCTCCAGGTTCGGATGGCAGTCGGTTTTCATAGTGGGTGGTGTGTTCCCGGTCCTCATCGGACTCGGCGCGATATTCGCTCTCCCGGAATCGATCCGCTTTCTTGTGGTGAGCGGCAAGAACCGGGACAAGGCTGTCGCTTACCTGTCGAAAATCGCTCCGAAGGCCGGTCCGTTCGGCGAGTTGACCCCCGGAGCCGATGAGCACGGATCATCCGGTTCATTTGTCGTGAAAGAGCTGTTCAGCGGCGGCCGCGGCGCTGTGACCATGCTGATCTGGGTCATGTTCTTCATGAACCTGCTGAACTTGTACTTCCTCAATAGCTGGCTTCCGACGGTCATGAGTGACAGCGGCATCGCTGTGCAAACGGCGATTCTCATCACGACGTTATTTCAAATTGGCGGTGCCGTCGGCACCCTGTTGCTGGGGCGCGTCGTCGATCGATTCCTCACCTTTACCGTGCTTGCCTGGACGTATCTGTTTGCGGGCGTCTGCATATTCCTGATTGGCGAGTCCGGAGCCACCGTTGCGTTCCTCATCATGTCGGTGTTTGCCGCAGGGTTCTGCGTCGTTGGAGGCCAGACCGCATCCAATGCCCTGACCGCAGAATTTTATCCGACTGCCATGCGTTCCACGGGTGTCGGTTGGGCTCTTGGGATAGGACGGGTGGGCTC
>CAMAWS010000087.1 GCA_945861845.1 Candidatus Sulfopaludibacter sp. SbA3
TTCGATTCTGGAAGCCACTTCCACGCGAAAACGATATTCAGGAGACACAAAGACGCAGCGATCACGCCAGGGGCTTCCTGTCCCCAATAGGACGCGAACGAACCGATGACCGGGCCAATCATGGTCCCGACATTCGTGCCGGCCGAAAGCCAGCCGAGCGAGCGGGCGCGATCCTCGGGAGGCACCGTGTCCCCAACATAGGCCTGCGTCACTCCGGTCGTGCCGCCGCCGAGGCCCTGGAGGATCCGGGAAACAAAAAGCAGTCCGACTGAGTTTGCAAAACCAAACATGAGGAAGCCGGCTGCGGATCCAATCAGTCCAATAAGAAGCGCTGGACGGCGGCCGTAGCGATCGGAGACCCGGCCCCAGATCGGAGCGGCGATAAGCTGGGCCACAAAGAACGACGCGAAGATCATCCCGATGGTCGTTGGCGAAGCGTTAAATTTGAGTGCGTAAAAAGGAATCAGCGGAAAGACCATTGCGGACCCCATCAAGTCGATGCAGGCCACCGCAATGAGGATCGTCAGCCGACGGAATTGATCGCGCTGGCCGGTGGATTGTGTCGTCATAGAGCTTGGATTATACTCGACGGCCGGAATCGCTTTGCACGGAGCTGAAGCCCCGCGCCTACAGGCAGGCATGTAATTGGAATCACACCTGTGGGCGCGGGACTTCAGTCCCGTGCAAGGTTCCATAAACTCTCATGCGTACTCAGACTCAAATTCGTCAGGCGATGCGTCATCTCAGGGCGAGCGATCCCATCATGCGCGAAGTCATCCGGCGGGCCGGGCCCTTCACGCTGAAGCTTCGCCGCAATCGCTTCCAGTCGCTGGTTCACTCGATCCTGTCGCAGCAGATCTCGGGCAGGGCCGCGTTCGCCATTCGGACACGGCTCGAACAGTACATCGCTCCGGGAAAGGTTTCACCAGAACACATTGCGCGGCTCACACTTGGAGAGTTGCGATCGACGGGGATTTCAGGCCCGAAGAGCACCTACCTGCTCGATCTCGCCAACCGGGTTAGCGCCGGAGAGATACGGCTCGATCGTATGGCGCGGATGCCGGACGAGAAAGTGATCGAGGCATTGATTCCTGTGAAGGGTATCGGCGTATGGACGGCACAGATGTTCCTGATCTTTTCCCTGGGCCGGCTCGATGTATTCCCCCACGACGATCTCGGGGTGCGGATGGCGATCAGGAAACTCTACAATCTCGATGGCCTGCCCGACAAAGAAACCAGCCATCGAATCGCGACCCCGTGGCGACCTTATGCTAGCGTCGCCACGTGGTACTGCTGGCGCAGCCTGGACCTCGATTAAGCCCAGCTAAATCCCATCTTCGATAGTGGCAGGGCGCGGACTCGCCTGCCCGTTGCCGCGGCGATGGCGTTGGTTACAGCCGGTATGGCTGGCGGCAATGCGGGTTCACCGAGTCCGGTCGGCGGATTGTCCGTCGTCAGGAAGTGCACATCCAGCACGGGCGGCGACTGCGCCATGCGAACCGGCTGATACTGATTGAAGTTCTTCTGCACGACGCGGCCTTTATCGATCGTGATTTCCCAGGCCATCATGTGGCTGAGCGCCTCGACGATGCCTCCCTGAGCCTGGTTGATCGACATGCTGGGGTTGACGATCTGTCTTCCAATATCGCCCACTACCCAGACCTTGCCGACTTTCACCTTGTTACCATCAACGGTTACTTCCGCGACGTGTGCGAAGTAGCCGCGGTGAGAAAATTGGAAGGCGATGCCCTTGGCCGTTCCCTTGGGCAGCTTCTCGCGATTCGCCCAATCTGCCCTCTGCGCAACCATCTCCAACACTCCGCGCATACGCTTCGGATCGAAGTTGTCGCCGCCGGCCGCAGCGGAACTCAGCAACTCCAGCCGCAATTGCAGTGGATCTTTTTCGGCGACCAGGGCCAGTTCATCAAGGAAAGACTGAAACACGAAACTGAACGCGTTGCTGCGCGGCGCACGCATGGCGCCCGTCGGTATGCCGAACGGCGTGATATTGGTTTGGCCGAAAGAGAAATTCGGAACGAACTTCGCGGGAAACTCGCCGGCCGAAATGTTCCCCGAGTTGGTTGTTGTCTGCGGAGTCTGGCCTGTGCCGTAACTTACGAAGTGATTCTTCCACGCGACGACCTTGCCGGATGCGTCCAGTCCGGCCTTAAGGAAATGGAATCCGCCGACGCGATAGAAATCGTGGGCCATATCGTCTTCGCGGGTCCACAGCAGCTTCACGGGCACGCCAATTTCTTTTGCGATCCACGCGGCTTCGACGACGAAGTCGTTGGTGAGACGCCGTCCGAAACCACCGCCCGTCTTCATGAGGTGAAGCGTTACGTCGCTTTGCTGTAATCCAAGCGTTCTCACCACAAGCTGGAGACCTGCAGCCGGAGTCTGACTCGGCGCCCAGAGTTCGAGCTTGCCATCTTTGAAATGAGCGGTGCAGTTCTGCGGCTCGAGCGGAGCATGCGACAGGAACGGATAGGTATACACCGACTCCACGACCCTTGCTGCGCCAGCCAATGCCGCATCGGCATTCCCTTCCTCGGCGAGCATGAACCCGGGAGTCTTTGGCGCGATTTCCGTGGCCTGGCGCGCGAAAGCGTCACTGCTTTGCGTCGCCGTGGCGCCTTCATCCCATCGGACCTGCAGCCTCTGGCGAGCCGTGCGGGCCTGCCACCAGCTATCGGCCACGATGGCAACGCCGGGCATCAAACCGTTCAGCTCGGGTCCGCCCTGAACAACGAATGCGTGACGGACGCCCGGCATCTTCTTGATCTCGTCGAGATTCGCGCTTGCGACCTTTCCGGCGAACACCGGGCACTTCTCAAACACGGCCCAAAGCATGCCGGGCACCGTGAAATCGATACTGAAGATGGGCTTGCCGGTTACGATGTTCAAATTGTCGACGCCGGCGATCGGCTTGCCGATGATCTTGTAGTCCTTCGGGTCCTTCAGCTTCACAGCGTTTGGATCGGGCACCGGCAATGTGGCGGCCCTGGAGGCCAGCGCGCCGTACGCGATCGTTCGATTCGTCGGCCGATGGGTGACGACGCCGGAAGAGGTCGAGAGTTCGGATTCCGGGACGTTCCAGGTCTGAGCAGCCGCGGTGAGCATCAGTTGCCGTCCAGCGGCACCCACCTTTCTCAATGGATCCCAGTTCGTCGGTATCGCGGTGCTGCCGCCCGCGACCTGCGGACCGTACTTGGGATTGAAATCGGCCTGCTCGAGTTTTACGTCCTTCCAGTCCACGTCGAGCTCATCGGCAATGATCTGAGGCAACGCATTGCGGATGCCCTGGCCGATCTCCGGATTCTTGGCCATTATCGTGACCTTGCCATCCGCTGCAATGCGGATAAAAGCATCAGGCAACAGCGGGGCTGGCGGCGTGGCCGGCGCCTGGGCGAGGAGCGACTCGGGCTGCACGTAGAGGCTGAGCAGCATGCCGCCTCCACCAAGTGCGGTTACGCGAAGAAAAGAGCGCCGGTCCAATAGATGGTTCATCTCAGTGTTTTTCATGGCTTAGTCCCTTCCCGCCGCGGGCCGTGCGGTCGACGCGGCAGATGACGTCATTTCGGCGGCCCTGTGAATCGCCTCACGGATTCGCGTATAGGTTCCGCAACGGCAAAGATTGCCATTCATCGCGGCATCGATGTCCTTGTCGGTTGGCTTCGAAATCCTGGCGAGCAGGGCGGCCGCCGCCATAATCTGGCCGGCCTGGCAATAGCCGCACTGCGGCACGTCGATATCCTGCCATGCTCGCTGCAGCGGATGCGATCCGTCGGCAGACAGGCCCTCGATTGTCATGATGGGCGCGCTCGCAGCATTCGATACGGGCGTTGAACACGAACGTACCGGCCTGCCGCCGAGTTGCACAGTGCATGCGCCACACTGGCCTATTCCGCATCCAAACTTCGTTCCCTTGATGTTCAGGACGTCGCGGAGAACCCACAGCAGGGGCATGTCCCCCGGTACGTCCACCATCGTCGCTGTCCCATTTACGGTCAATTTATACGGCATCGTTCAACCCCCAAATTTCAATTGGGGTGATATGTTGCTACGATTCGGTCGGAAGGAAAAGAAGAAATGAACGTTCTCGACCTTGCTACCCCTTGCCTGGTCCTCGATCTTGACCGGTTCGAGTCAAATATCGAAAGGATGAGCCGATTTGCAAAGAGCCACTCGGTCTCAATGCGCCCTCACGCGAAGACCCACAAGTGCGTCGAAGTAGCGCGGCGCCAGATCGCGCTCGGCGCCATCGGCATCAGCGTCGCTACCATCGCAGAAGCCGAGGTGATGGCTGCGGCCGGACTCCGCGGCCTCCTGCTTACAGCGGAGATGGTAGGCGAACCCAAGGTTTCGCGTCTTATGCGCGTCATGTCGCAGGCGCCCGACACCATGGTGGTTGTCGACAATCCCGAAAACGTCCATGAGCTTCAGCGGGCGGCGGCAACGGCGGGCGTTCAACTGACGCTGCTCATCGATCTCGATATCGGGCAGAACCGGACTGGAATCGAGCCAGGCGAACCGGCGCTGCATCTGGCGGAAGAGATATCGCGGGCGCGCAATCTGTCGCTGAAGGGCATCTGCGCGTATGCGGGACACGCGGCGCATGTGGTCGGCTTCGAGGCGCGGAAAGCCGCTTCAATAAAGGCCATGGGCCAGGCGCTGGAAACACGCGACCTGCTTCGACGCAATGGCCACACAATCGAGATCCTCAGCGGGGGAAGCTCCGGAACCTACAACATCGACCCGGAAATCGACGGCGTGACTGAACTGCAGTCGGGGTCTTACGTCTTCATGGATGTGGAATACCGGAAGATCGGCGGGCAAAGCGGATCCGTATACCAGGATTTCGAACCTGCGCTGACGGTACTTTCAACGGTGATCCATCGATCGCAGAAGAAAACCATCGTCGATGCCGGGCTGAAAGCTTTCGCGACCGATCGCGCGTTTGGGCCCGAACTGTCAGATGTAAGCGGCGTCACCTACACGTTCGTCGGCGACGAACACGGATCTTTAAAGCTGGAGAACCCCAGCCGCGAAGTCCGCCTGGGAGATAAGCTCCGATTCATTCCGCCCCACTGCGATCCCAACGTCAACCTGTACGACCGGATATACTGCGCGCGAGGCGAGAACGTCGAAGGTTTCTGGCCCATCATGCAGCGCGCGACGGGATCGCCGTATTTCTGAAATAACGCGCGGAAATTTCAGAAAAGAGGAAACGGGCGGACAGGCCCGGGTAGGCATCTCAACTCGACGGAAATCGTCGATCCAGAAGACCCTCGTAAATTCGGTTAAATTCGATCAGCCGATCCCAGCCAAACGGCCTTTTGTTCTCTGTTTTCTGCTTTACCCATGTGACCGTCGCTCCTTGAGGTTGAAAGTAGGTTCAGCGGAAGAAGGGCACAACAGCCGCGAAAGCCTGAACCAGCGCTACAGCCAGCATAATAAGAGTTGCTATTTCTATTCGTCCTGCAGAATCCGCCGCCTGTTTTGATGCTTCGCGGTTTCGGACGGAGGTATGAATATGCAGTAACTGCTCGGCGGTTACTCGGGACGTTGGTGGCACCCCGTCATAAAGGTACTCTATAAGTTGTGCATCACTCCACTCGGTCATTGGCCGGTCAGTCGCGTACGTCATCAGCAAAAGCCTCCTCTCTAAAACAAAGCATAAATAGCCAGACAAGTAGCAAAAGTATCTATGACGGGTGCAATCAGGTAGCCGAAATAACGGGGGGATCACTGTCAACCAGTTCGGTCTCGACATGGCGTCGTCGCCGTATAAAGTGACTCAGAGAGTCCGATTCAAGATGCGTTCAACTGAAGCTAATCTAGCGCCTTCTTCTTAGCCTCCTCCAATCTCTTTTGCAGATTAGCCTCGTTCAATCTCTTTTTCAGACGATTTACCAGCACACCAGCCGTATGACCCGACCCGAGGCGCCTCTCGCAGTTGACCGAGAGGAGCTTCCTTCCAGTCTTGCTCACTGCGGCGAGCGTTAACTGAGATCCGCCGAGTCCGGTAGTTCCGCTTTCGTAGAACACCAGGAAAATGTCAGCCTCCTTTTCATCGCTGACAAGGTTCCATTTCTTCCACTCGCGCAGCTTTTTGGGAAGATTTTCAAACACTGGACGGTGGCCACTGATATAGCCGACAAAAACATTCTTCGCATCAAGGAGTTCTGCCGGTGGAATAGCGGGCTCGATCGACGACAGGATCGAAGAATTCATCGAAGAGACCGAACTGCGCTGCTTGTTCTCAGCCGTAGCAAAGGAAGTCTTCACGTTTTCAGAAATAAGTGGAATCAGATACTTCACTGGTATGGCGAAGTTTATGTTTTGTCCTTGTGTTAAACCTGCGTAGGGTATCGCGATGACTTCGCCGCGCTGATTCAGCACCACGCCTCCACTTGCGCCATGCCAGATCGGGCTGGAGATCTGAAAGACCTGATAGCCACTGGCTTGGAGTTCGCTCACTTCCTCGGCCCTTCTAACACCACTGACGAGTCCCTCGGTAATAGTGTTCGTCAGACCAGCAGAATGGCCAATGGTCAGAATCCTTTCACCTGGCTTGATTGCGTCGCTGTCTCCAACGTCTACCGGACGCAGACCAACAGCCTTAATCTTCAAGACTGCTATATCCCGCCGCTGATCTGAATCAACCAAGCCAACGTCATCAAAAATGTCACCAGAATCAAAGCTGATCCTGACAGATTTGGCTCCCTCGACTACGTGCCAATTCGTTGCAATCACCCCGTTCGGTTGAACAACAAATCCGGTTCCCATGCCTAATGCATCCACGTTGCTGCCAATAATCGACCAAATGATTTCAGTACTGTCCCGCGGGGGACAGCCGATCAGCAGAGACGTCGTCCGCCTATGCGAAGTGTGCGGTGTCGGCTCCTACGCTATTGTCCAGGATTGGGATGGGAACCCAATGAGACCAGACAACAGCGGCATGGCGAAATTCGGATTCGCTGGAACTGGCGGCTCTATGAAGTCCATCTATGCTTGCGATCACTGCGGTCACGCTCAGATTTTCTACACAGCGATTAATAGTTCGTCTGAAGGCTCTTCAGGCCGGATGCCTCCTAGAGCGTGGCAGCCCAAAAAATGATTCCGCTCGCTGATTTGGAGGCGTAGGCGGCAAACCCATTGACCGCCTCCTTACTCGGTCTAGTCTTCATTCGGGAACATGATGGCATGCCGCGGAACTAACGCGACGCTCAGAATTCAAGAATCAATCCGAGCCGCGAAGTCCGCCTGGGAGACAAACTGCGATTCATTCCGCCGCACTGCGATCCCAACGTCAATCTGTACGACCGGATTTACTGCGCGCGAGGCGAGAACGTCGAGGGTTTCTGGTCCATCATGCAGCGCGCGACCGGGTCGCCGTATTTCTGAAAGACGAGCGCGGAACAGGCGGTAAAGATATGCACGGACCGGCCTCAGGCTTGGCCGAAGAATGAACTGTCGAGCAATCGATTTCCGTGGACGATGCGCAAAACGAAGACAGTTGACCTGGCTATACGGAAGATCACGCGGTAATCGCCGAGAATCAAATGACGGTACTCGGTTCCGAGCAATTTGTTTTCAGGGATGGACGGGCAGCGGTGCGGCAGTCGTTCAAGAGTACTGATTTTTTCTTCAAGTTGGATCACAAATCGCGTGGCGTTCTCGATCGAATCGGCGGCAATGTGGGTCCATATCTCGGTGACGTCGCCTTCTGCGGTCTCTGCGATCTTAACCTGATATTTTGCGGACACGCTTGAACTCGCGGAGAAATGCGCCCATGGCGCGCGTGCGGCCGGAGCGCACATCGTCTTCGGCTGGAGCCACCAGTTTTGCAAGATTGCTGGCGCTCAGATGTTTCTCAAATGTCCTGGCATCAATCAGGACCGCGTCCGCCTTGCCATTCACCGTCAGAACTACTGGACGTCCGGTTTGTCGAACTTGAGCCAGTATTTCCCGAGTTTTGCGCTTCAATTCTGTCACTGAACGGACGTCATCAATCAATTTCATTGTCACAATATAGCGCACGATTCAGTGTCTTTAATAGCGGTGAATAAGGCATAAAGATGATGCCCTTTCCGAGACCCACGATCCAGAAGACACTCGTGAGCGAACGGCTCACTTGGCGTTGAGCGTAGCGTCCGGCAGCTGAAGCATTCGTGCCTGAACGGATTCCATTACGATATCTCGAACAAATAGGCTTGCATCGAGAATTTCAACGCCGATTGGCTCGCCTTTTTCGTTGAATTCTGCGGTGATGTTTGAGGCGATTTCAACTCTGCCCGACTCTTTGTCGTTCGTAATTGAGACGTGCAAAATATCACTGTCTTCAAAATATATCATTCGCGGATTTTTCATAGTTGGAACCTGCCACTCTGCAGACGAAAGCGAATCTGTTGCCGTGTTCGACACCCCACAGATCACCAGGGATCGGCGCCCAGCCGACGGTCACAATTCCAGTATCAAGGCTCGAATTGACGGAGGTGGCGGGGTTGACAGAATTGCGATGGAGTGCGGTAAAGTCTCACAAGACGTTTTTGTGTAAGCTCGACGAGCGGCCAACGGGCCGACAGGCCCGGGCGGTCGGCGGGCGGCTCAGTCGATTTTCCTATGATGATACGGGCTTCAAGTACTTGTTCGGATACCGCCTGGCCAACGCGCGGGCGGCGACAGACGAAGGCGTTGGGCTCGTGGTAAGCCTCCAGGCCGGGGAGGCCATGGCACTGCCAAACGCGTCTATTAAGATATTGATGTGTGGAAGAGCCTACGAAACTTACTCTGATGAGGAACTGTCTTTTCGTTACCTCAGCAAAAGTCCCGTGACGCCGCTGGCCTTGTCTCCAAATTACAACCTGTCTCCAACGCAGAACTCGCCGGTTTTGAGGCTGGTTGCCGGAGAACGGCAGTTTGACCAGATGCGCTGGCAACTGGTTCCCGCCTGGGAGCCCGCGTTCACAACGAAACTCTCGACAATCAACGCGAGGAGCGAGACCGTCTTCGAGAGCCGGCTCTATCGTCACCTGGTAGTCCGCCGGCGGTGCATCGTCCCGCTAAGCGGGTTCTATGAATGGAAGAAGGCCGACGACGGAAAGCGCCCGTTCAAGATCCACCTTCGCGATGAACCGATCATGAGCGTGGCGGGTATTTGGGACACCTGGCATCCCGGCGCTCCGGAAGAGCGATATTCTTTTTCCATCATGACCACGGCGGCCAATGAGTTCATGCGCGAGATCCACGACCGAATGCCGGTGATCCTGGACCGCCAGTACGAGGATGCGTGGCTTGATCCCGAGATTCACGAGCAGGAAGCGCTGCAGAAACTCTTGAAACCCTGCCCGAGTTCGTGGCTCGTTGCTGCCGAGATTTCGACGCTCGTCAATTCGCCGAAAAACAACACCCCTGCCGTCTTGCAACCAGTCGCGGCAAAAAGCTCCTGACGATGTACGCTTAACCGATGCGGTTTCCGGATACAACTCGATTTCTGACGGGCGTCGCCATACCCGTTTCTTCCCTGC
>CAMAWS010000088.1 GCA_945861845.1 Candidatus Sulfopaludibacter sp. SbA3
TCTCCCGGGGGGAGAAGGACATGTTTGGAGGAGTTTGTCCGTCTCCCTAAGGGAGCTGACGATTACCCACACGTGATACCGGAGGCAGTGGATGAGAATTGAGAACTGATTGATGGTTAATAGTTAATGGAATTGCAATATGGGCAGAATCATTGGATCGAGCCACTTTCATTTCTCACCTTCCAAGTGAATTAATCATTAATCATCAATCAGTTCTCAATTCTCATCGGCAGTCGCCGGTGTCAAGTGTGTCCGAGCGTCAGCTCAGGGAGAGGCCGGGTGAGGGTCTTACTCATGCGAAACGATCCCAAAAACATATTTGGATGGTGCATGTATGACTGGGCGAATTCGGCATATATCACCACGGTTGCCGTCGGGGTTCTGCCCACCTACTTTGCCTCGGTTGTCGTTGGACCCGAGGGGCTGCGCATTGGTGGCACGGTTTACAGTGCGACCACTCTCTGGGCTTTTGTCATCGGCCTCGCGTCTTTCATAACGTTTCTGATCGCGCCGGTTCTTGGGGCCATTTCTGATTTTTCCGCCGCTAAAAAGCGTTTCCTGCTCACCTTTGCGTATGGCGGCGCCTTGTTCACGCTCCTTCTTTACTTTTGTGGTTCCGGCGATATTTACCTGACGCTCGTGCTGTTCCTGCTCGCGCAGGTGGGATACATCGGCGCAAACGTGTTCTACGACGCGTTCATCTCGGAGATTGCGACCGACGATACGATGGACGCCGTCTCGGGAAAAGGCTATGCATACGGCTATGTCGGCGGCGGATTGCAGTTTGCGTTCTCGCTGGTTCTTATCGCCGGCAGCGGCTGGATCGGCATCTCGCAAAGCACCGCGGCGCGACTAGCAATTCTGACGGCGGCGGCATGGTGGGCAGGCTTCTCGCTGTTCACTGCCAGATACCTGCACGAAGCGAGGAAGGCTGCACCCATTCCCCCGGGCTATGGCCCCAGATTACGAACGATCGATTACATCTCGATCGGCCTTTCGAGAACGTTCGAAACCACCCGGAAAGTCCGTCAATTCCCGCACCTGGTTCTGTTCCTGGTCGCGTTCATGCTTTACAACGACGGCATCCAGACGGTGCTGGACATGGCGACAATCTATGGGACTGAAGAATTGAAGCTGTCGACGACTACTCTTCTCGGCACCCTGCTGGTAATTCAGATTATTGCGACTGCCGGCGCACTCGTCTTCAGCCGGATCGCCGCGCGGATTGGGTCCAGGCGCGCCATCATGATCACGCTGGCGCTCTGGTCGGGTGTGGTTATTTATGCATATTTCATCCAGACGGCGGCGGAGTATTTTGCGCTCGGAGTGGTCGTTGGGCTGGTGCTTGGAGGTTCGCAGGCACTGAGCCGGTCGTTCTACGGTTCGATGGTTCCCGAGGAGGCAAGCGCGGAGTTCTTCGGCTTCTATACCGTTTTCAGCCGTTTTTCAGCGATCTGGGGCCCGCTGACATTCGCCGTTGTCCGGCAGTGGGCGGGTTCGTCGAGGCTGGCAATCGTCTCGCTTATCTTTTTCTTTATTGCCGGCCTTGTGCTGATGGCTTTCGTTAACGAGAAGAAAGCCCGTGAAGCGAAGACGCACCGCCTTTTCGATTCACGATATTCATAGGCGCAAGGTAGTCTGCCGGAAGGTCGGCAAATAGCGGCGAATACGCCATGAGATCAATCTCGTTCAATTGTTGGCGATTGGCGATCGCATCGCGCACGGCGCGCCCCACCGTTTCGTGGGCGGTCCTGAAAGGCACGCCTTTCACAACGAGAAAATCGGCAAGGTCGGTTGCGCCCATGAAAGAATCGGCGGCGGCGGCGGCCATTCGCTCTTTGTTCAGGACAACGGTCCTGACGGTCAACCGCAGGACGCTCAGGGCCAGGCGAAGCGTATTGAAGGCCGAAAAGAACGCTTCTTTATCTTCCTGTAAATCCTTGTCGTACGCGGTTGGCAGGCCTTTCATGACAACCAGGAACCCTGTCAGCAGCCCCGTCATGACCCCCGCTTTTGCGCGGATCAATTCGAGACCGTCGGGATTCTTCTTTTGCGGCATCAGGCTGCTGCCGGTCGTGACTTTTTCGGAAAGCTCGAGGAACCCGAATTCTTCGGTGGAATAGATAATCCAGTCTTCCGCAAGACGGCTCGCGTGCACCATGGCGATTGCCGCATTCGATAGAAACTCGATCACGAAGTCGCGGTCGCACGTGGCGTCGACCGTGCTCCTGGAAATGCGGCTGAATCCCAGTTCCCTGGCTATGGCCTCCCGATCCACCGGGAAATTCGAACCCGCAACGGCGCCTGAGCCCAGTGGCAGCACATCCACACGGCCGACAGACTGTTCGAACCGTTCGCGGTCGCGCCTGAACATTTCGATGAACGCGGCGCAGTAGGCGCTCCACCGAATGGGCTGCGCCCGGCGCAGATGTGTATAGGCCGGAAGCAGGACGTCCGTATTGGCATTGCCGGATTCAGTAAGTGCGCTATCGAGCGCATCGAGATCGGCCAGCACCAGGGAGATCGCCTTGCGCACGAAGAGCCGGAAATCGGTCGCAACCTGGTCGTTCCGGCTCCGGCCGGTGTGGAGTTTGAAAGCGGCCTGCCCGATCTTTTGCGCAAGCGTCGCCTCGACAAAGGTATGAATGTCCTCGTAGGGCGTCGCCTTCACCTGTTCCGGCGTATATTCGGTGAGGATCTGTTCGAGACCCCGATCGATATCCTGCCATTCAGCTTCGGTCAAGACTCCGCAGCCGAACAACGCGCGCGCATGCGCGCGGCTGGCACGGATATCTTCATCAAGCAGAACTGCGTCGATGCCGAGCGACCGGTTCATCTTCTCGAAGACCGGGTCGCCGGCTTCTTCAAAACGTCCTTGCCACAGTTTCATGTTCTTTGGGAGTTTCCAGCTTCGGACCCTGTATTTGTGACCGGACTGCGGCCGGAAGTCCAACGACGTTGATAAATCCTTCAACGTTGAGGGAATTGGCGGTTCCGGTTTCGAATGATGCGATGTCGTAACTATATAGGCTAAGAGGCGACCGGCGGCTTTTCACCGTCATGGTTCCTTTGTACAGACTCATCGTAATCGAACCACTGACGACTTCCTGGGTCTTGTTGAAGAAAGCGTCCATTGCTTCCCTCAATGGCGTGAACCACTGTCCGTCATAAATCATCTGTCCGTAAGTGATGCTCAACAATTCTTTCTGGTATCGCGTCTGCCTGTCGAGGGTCAGTGACTCCAGTTCGCGATGCGCAGCCATGATCAAGGTACCGCCGGGCGTCTCGTACACGCCACGAGATTTCATGCCAACCACGCGGTTCTCAACAATATCGACGCGCCCGATGCCGTTCGTTCCGGCAATTTCGTTAAGGTCTTCGAGAAGCTGGACAGGGGGAATCCGGTAGCCATTGAGCCCGACGGGAACGCCTTTTTCAAAGTCGATCGTGATTTCGCTCTCGCCGCTTGGACACGACCGCACATCCACTGTAAACATGTACAGGTCGGCCGGCGCCGGCTCTGCCGGATTTTCGAGGATGCCGCCCTCGTGGCTGACATGCCACAGGTTGCTGTCGCGGGTGAATAGTTTCTCGGGCGCAGCCGGAACGGGGATGTTGCGCTCTTGTGCAAACACAATGGCGTCCTGGCGTGAACGGATATTCCATTCGCGCCAGGGCGCAATGACCTTAAGGTGAGGAGCAAGCGCTTTATACGCCAGCTCAAAGCGGACCTGGTCGTTGCCCTCGACGGTGCAGCCGTGCGCCACGGCGTCGGCGCCTTCTGCGATGGCAGTTTCGACCTGACGCTTCGCGAGCAGCGGACAGGCTATGGAAGTGCCCAGGAGGTATCTGCCTTCGTACTGCGTTCCGGACTTTACGAGCTGCCACAGGTACTCCGTAACGAAATCGTGACGAAGGTCTTCGACGTAGCATTTCGACGCGCCGGACCGGAGGGCTTTCTGTTCGAGTCCACTCAGGTCTTCGTCCTGGCCGATGTTTCCGGCCATGGCGACGACTTCACATCCATAGTTTTCTTTGAGCCATGGAATGATGATCGACGTGTCCAGTCCGCCGGAATATGCCAGTACGACCTTCTTCACCTGTTTCATAACGATTCTCCACTAACGAAAATAGAACTGCTTTCTCCACAGGCAGCCTGTTGGCCGCCTGCTGGAAAACAATGGAGTCTTCCGACTCGATCACCAGGCCGTCAACTTCCTGGCCCCGGTGCGCAGGAAGGCAATGCATAAACAGAGTGCGCTTGCCGGTCCTGGCCATAAGCGCTTCATTAACCTGATAAGGGGCGAAAATCTTCAGACGCTCGGCCAGTTCGCTTTCCTGGCCCATGCTCGCCCACACGTCGGTGTATATGGCATCGGCGCCCTTGACTGCGTCCGGGCTCGTCGACCATTCCACCTGCTCGCCGGCGGCCGGTCCGAAGCCTTCGGGACAGACCGCGCGAAAATGGAGGCCTGCCAACAGGCATGTGCGTTCGAGCGAACGCGAAACGTTGTTCCAGTCTCCAACGTAAACGAGCTGCTTGTTGGCAAGATCTGGCCAGATATCGAGCAGCGTCAACAGGTCTGCCAGCGCCTGGCAGGGATGCTCATAGTCGCTCAGCGCGTTGACAACGGGCAGCGCCGAGTAAGCTGCCAGCTCTTCAAGAGCCTTGTGACTGAAGACACGCGCCACGATCGCATCG
The DNA here is from genome assembly GCA_945861845.1 of Candidatus Sulfopaludibacter sp. SbA3. Lineage (GTDB taxonomy): Bacteria > Acidobacteriota > Terriglobia > 20CM-2-55-15 > 20CM-2-55-15 > CAMBFR01. The sequence continues at coordinate 4,703 of CAMAWS010000088.1, forward strand.
ACCCATTGCGACAGGCTTCGGGCAACGTCTGGAACGGCTTCGCGCTCTCCAAGCCGCGCTTCAGGCAACAGAACAGGCCAGCCTCCCAGTTGCCTGATGGCAACTTCAAACGTGACTCGAGTACGAAGCGAGGGCTTTTCAAAGATGAGTGCGATGCTCTTGCCCTGGAGCGCGTCTGCATACATATCTCTTGAACGCAGGTCCCGGGACAAAGCCATCAGCTCGAACAATCCGCTCTTTGTCAGGTCAGAGATGCTCAGGAGATCGCTTTTGCCGGACGGCTCAGTATTTGAATAGTTATTCATATTGCTGCATAAGTATGCAACCGCTGCGCGGCGGCGTCAATCACTTTGTTATAATTCCCCACCTTATGAAACGCGCGCGGCACAAGGCTATCCTGCACCTCGTTCGGACTGGCGAAATCTACAGCCAGGACGACCTGATGAGAGGGCTGGAGGCCAGGAAGATCGAAGTCTCTCAATCCACTTTGTCGCGTGACATTCAGGAGTTGCGTTTGGCGAAGGCGGGCGGCGTCTACACGGTGGGGGATACCGAGCCGGCACAGACTTCGGAAGATGATGTGTTGCGGATCATTCGCGAGTTCCTTCTGGAAATAGTGACCGCCGAAAACCTGGTGATCCTGAAAACCGGGCCGGGCAATGCTTCGGCGCTCTCGCGGGCAGTAGACGATGCGATGTGGCCGGAAGTAGTCGGCAGCATTGCCGGTGACGACACTATATTCGTTGCCGCGCATTCCGCGGCTGAAGCCCGGAAGCTCGAACAGCGGCTTCGGAAAATCCTAGAATAGCGGCGAGGCCATCTTGTGGACTTCCCCGGTGTCTTCGTTCAGTTCCAAAAGTTCTTTAACGCTCTTGTGCCGGACGGGATCGACCAGGTCGCCGCTTAATTCGGCGAGCGGCTCCAGGACAAATCGGCGATGCGCATAACGGGGATGTGGAATGGTGAGCCTGGGCGTCTGGACGGCGCTGCTTTCATAGAAGATGATGTCGATATCGATGGTACGTGGCCCTTTGTCATCGCTGCGCACCCGGTGATTCTCCCGTTCCACGGCCAGGCATGCATCGAGCAACTGGGTGGGATCCAGCGCTGTGGTTGCTTCTATGACAGTGTTGAGGAACCACGGCTGGTCGACATTGTCCCGTGGCTCGGTAGAATAGATCGACGAGCATCGCGTCGCTTGTACGGCATGGCGAGAGAGGCCGGCAACGGCGGCCCTCAAATAAGATTCTCGATCCCCGAGATTGGATCCCAGGGCCAGGTAAGTCACAGCCATCAACATGGAATTATGAAGCAAGTGGTTGCCGGATGAAAACGCGCGTTACACCGACCCCAATTCCGGATCTTGTAATCGTCAACGTCGATTACTTCCAGGACGAACGTGGATTCTTCATCGAGTCTTGGAGCAAGCGCGACTTCGCGGCTGCGGGCCTGCCCTGCGACTTTGTCCAGGATTCGCATTCTCGATCCATGAAACAGGTTTTGCGGGGTCTGCACTACCAGGATATGCGGGCGCCCACAGCCAAGCTTGTTCGCTGCACGTCCGGACGAATCCTCGATGCCGCCGTGGACCTGCGCGTCAGCTCGGCGACTTTCGGCAAGTGGTTCACCATTGAACTGACAGCGGAAAACAAGACGATGCTGTTCGTGCCCGTGGGCTTTGCTCATGGGTTCGCAACCTTGTCGGATATCTGCGAAGTCCAGTACAAGCAGAGCGACCATTACGAGCCCGCAACCGAGGGCGGAATAGCCTGGAATGACGCGGACGTTGGAATCGAGTGGCCATTCCACGATCCGATACTTTCAAACCGGGACCGGAATCAGCATTCGCTTCAGCAGTACTTGAAGAATCCCGCTTTCAGATAGGCTTCGGGGCATTCGGTAGTGGGTCACTTTGAAATATCGCAATTAGCCGCGGAGCGGCGAAAGAACTTAGCCACGGGCGTCAGCCCGTGGTCGAGTGAACGATCGAACATCAGCACTGTAGGTGCGGCATAACGCGATACGTGCATGTTGTGCCGCCCCGTTGGGGCTGGGCAACGTGCTGCCTGAATCCACGGGCTTACGCCCGTGGCTAACACTGTTTCGCCGCTCCGCGGCTTTTGTGCTGCAAACCAAGAAGGGATTGCGATGCGCGAAGTTTCAAGGTGACCCACTACCTAGATTTTTCCCCAGTTGACCACACACATCAGCGGCTTGGGACTTCCGCGTTCGGCCTTCAGCAATAGTTTCTCGACTTCTTCCGCCCCGCGCTCGTCATTGAACAAAGCCATTAACGCGTAGCTGTCGAGGACCTTGGTAGCCATGTCACAGATCCCGTTCGCGCTTCCGCTCGGCCATAAACACCTCCATCGCCTTCGTGCCCTTCAACGAACCACGCAAGCGTTCGAAGTGGTCGCGCCAGCTCTTCGCCAGAGCCTCCACAGACAAAACACGGTCGATCCGTGAGGGCTCAGGCTTCTTGCTGACATACAGGTCCGTAATCTCACGAACAGTGACACGATGGGGATCTTTCTTGAGAAGTACTATCGCATCGCCTGCCTGGATTGAGCCTTCTTCCAGGACCCTTAGATAGAATCCGGTCCGGCGGCTGGCCAGAAACCGCTGAATGATGTCTTCTCGTTGGAATTTTGCCGCCAGTTTTAGGCAAGGCAGGCGCGGCTGCGTAACCTGGAAGAGCGCGGTCCCGATTCCGATGTCATCGCCGATGCTGGTGGTCTCTTCCGAAAGGCCTTCGATCGTGAGGTTCTCGCCGAATGCTCCCCACCCTAATTGGATTGGGCCCAGTTCCCGGCGCCAGAACTCGTAATGCTCCGACGGATATGCGTACACAGCCTTGTCCGGTCCGCCGTGCACACTCAGGTCCGCTTGCCCGTCCCCGTCGAGGTTCAATCTCCGTACCCTAACCGTTCCTGCGACAGGCTGTTTGAAGATTCCCGTGACCAGGGACTTATCGCCTGTCGAAATGTCCTTCGGCAGACCAACATTAACGGATATGAGTTTCATGGCCTGAAATATCGTACTACGAAATTGAAATGCCGTTAGGAAGAGCGTTGAAAGGGATGTCTATGATCATGTATAGAATTAGGCATGAAAAATGTGCAGATCACTATTGACGAGGACACGCTGCTGAAAGTGGATCGAGCGGGAAAACCGCTTGGATTGAATCGCTCCGAAATTGTGCGCCGCGCACTCCGCGAGTGGCTCCATCGTCATGCCGTCGAAGCATTCGAGCAAGAGTGGATCAATTCCCTGCAAAAGAATCCAGACGAAGCGAAGCGCGCAAAAGACTGGGCTGGGATCCAGGATTGGACGAAGAAATGAACCGCGGGGACATCTGGCAAATAGATCTTGGGGGCCGCGCTGGCCGGCGGCCCGGGTTGATCGTCACACGGCAGGGCGTTATTTCTCATCTGAACAAACTCACCGTGGCAGAGATTACATCGTCAGGCAAGGGATATCCCACCGAGGTTGCCATTGGCCAGAAGGCCAATCTTCCAAAGGAGTCCTACATACAGCTCGACAATATTCAAACCGTCTCCAAAGACCAATTCGTGAAATATATCGGTGCGCTCGACGCAGCCACAATGAGGACGATCGGGCGCAAGCTGGTGCTGGCGCTCGGCCTGGAAGATTGTCTGTGATGAGAACTTGCTTCTATCCGCGATCACGAAGTCTCCGGTAAGCCGCCACTGCGCGGTTGTGCGCGGCCAGCGTCTCTGAGAACGTGTGGCGGCCTTCGACGGTCCGGACAAAAAACAGAAGCTTGGTGGATGCGGGCTGCACCGCGGCAACCAACGATTCGTAACCGGGATTGGCGATCGGCCCGGGAGGCAAACCGGAATTCACATAGGTATTGTACGGGGAGCGGAATTGAAGGTCGTCACGAGTCAGCCTGCCCCGATATTGATTCGCCAGTTCCAGGGCGTAAATAACCGTCGGATCGCATTGGAGAAGGATTTTCCTCTGAAGCCGGTTCAGGTAGACCGACGCGACGAGGCCGCGCTCATCGTCGTGAGCAGCTTCGGTTTCGACGAGCGAGGCCAGAATCACCGTTTCGCGAATACTCAGGGGCCAGTCGGTTTGCGGCACGGCCTTTTTCAAATTTTCAATGGCGCGCTGCAAACCCACAAGCATCGCCTCAACGGCCTCGCGGGCGGTGGTTCGAGCTGGAAAAGAATAGGTTTCCGGGAACAGGTAGCCTTCCAGCGAAGTCGCGCCTGGCTCAGAGCGGCGAAGAGAATCCAGGGCATCGTTCGCCGCGTCCAGAAATTCCTGTGCCGTCCCAAACTTCTGCTCTTCCCATTTCCGGGCGGTCTCGCGAACGGTCAAGCCTTCAGGAACCGTAAATTTGTGCAGGTACACGGCCCCACTGACGATCTTCTGAATAACCTCGGGCACCGTCATCGGCCGATCGAACTGGTACTCCCCCGCCTGCAGCTTGTTACGAGCGCCGGCATAGAGAATGTAGGCGAGCGCCACATAGCGATTTCGGATGACCCGGCGGTCTTCGAGAAGCCCGGCAATGTCGCGGGCCCTCAGGCCTCGTGGGATTTCGATGATGCCAGCAGGGGTTTCAGGATACGAAGTGCGGAGTTCTTCTCGCAAATATAGGGCCGCGCCCCCACCGGCGACCATGCCCAGGAGCACAATGAAACTGAGCAGTCTTTGGAAGTGGATCAGCTTGAAATATGAGGGCATAGATCTCGAACTTCCAACGTTTCAGGCTACCTGTGGGCGCGGGGCTTTAGCCCCGTGCCACGATCAAACAGCAATTTTCTGGAACTTTGCACGGG
>CAMAWS010000089.1 GCA_945861845.1 Candidatus Sulfopaludibacter sp. SbA3
CTCCCCCAATGGTCTCGATATATTTGTCAAGGATCTGGGCGGCGGGCGGCGCCTGGGGATCGGGAAAGAGTTCAATTTCGTTCGGATCTTCCATGGGAACGCCATACTGAATAGTCAGGCTTGGCACCGCCTTCGGCTTCTGGTCGCCTCGATGACATGTGTAGCAGGTGACCAGCTTTGTTCCGCGAAAATTGTTTTTGTTGAGGGCGTTGACCATCAGAAGCATCCTGCGAGCAGTCTGCTTTAGGGGCGTCTCCTTCGCATAGTTGGCCCAGTTGCTTCCGCTGTCCTCGGTGTGGCAATCCGTGCAGTTCATACTCGTGGCGGCAGAAAACATACCCATTGTATCCATGAACTCGTCTACGGGAACGTCCTTGAGCACCGGGACACTCTTGAATAATTCACCGGCCAGTTGCGGTCTTTGCTGTCCTGCCTGGCCACTTGCCAACCCCACGGCCAACAGGCACAGGAGAACCGTGCCAATGCCACCCAGAATGGTTCGCCTCGTTACGAAGTTCATGCCGTCACTCCCTTTTGATTGCGGTGTCTGCTTTGTGATTAAAAGTATTCGCTTGAGTCTCACGGATCGAAGTTTACGCCAATGTGTAAGCAAAGAAAAAGTCTGGTTGCCTGCCGGGCCGAATTATCGTCTACAGTCTTCGAATGCGTCTGGTACCATACGCCGCGTAATGAAGCGGCTTTTTCCCGTCCTGGCGGTACTCCTATCTGTTGTCGCGCCGGTTTTTCCTCAGGAAGCGTCGTCTGATGCCGCCCTTGAAGCGATCCGCGCCCTGAAACTCGTAACCGCGCTGCGTGTGACTGAAGAGGTCACGCTGGACGGCCAACTGGATGAGTCCGCCTGGCGCCTGGCAGTTCCGGCCACCGATTTCATTCAACAATACCCACGGAACGGGGAACCATCCGCCGAACGCACGGAGGTGCGATTCCTCTATGACGCGGATTTCCTCTACATAGGCGTCATCTGCTTCGATTCCGAGGCCGGGAATTTGAGCGTCAATGAACTGAAGGAAGATTTCAATTTCGGCAGTGGCGACACCATCAGCGTCATTATTGACAGCCTTCACGACCGCCGTTCCGGATTTGTGTTCGGCTCCAATCCCGCAGGAGCCAAACGCGACGGCCAGGTATTCAACGACGGCCAGTTCAACCAGGATTGGGACGGTGTGTGGGACGCGAAGGTGCGTACGACTCCCGAGGGATGGATTACCGAGTTTGCGATTCCATTCAAGACGCTCCGCTTCTCCAATGTGCAGGCCCAGGAATGGGGCCTGCAGGTCACCCGCCTGCTCATGCGCCGCAACGAACAGAGCAACTGGTCCCCAATCCCGATACGCGCAAGAAACGTCCGCGTATCTCTTGCCGGAACGTTGAACGGTCTTGATGGTATACGGCAGGGCCGCAATCTGAAGATCAAGCCGTTCGTGACCGCAGGCGTTTCAAAATTCAGCGGCGATACCGATGTGAGGACCGACTACGACGGCGGCCTGGACGCAAAGTATGGGATTACCCAGTCCCTGACGCTCGACATGACCTACCGCACCGACTTTGCGCAGGTCGAAGCGGACCAGCAGCAGGTGAACCTGACCCGCTTCAATCTGTTCTTTCCCGAAAAGAGAGATTTCTTTCTTGAGAACTCCGGAATCTTCAGTTTCGGAAGCGGCGGCGGAGGGTTCAACGGTGGTGGCAACGAGGGTGTGAACGGCGGCAACCTGATTCCGTTCTTCAGCCGCCGCATCGGCCTGAGCGCAGCCGGCACGCCGATTCCAATCGTCGGGGGAGCGCGCGTGTCCGGCCAGACTGGCCGCTACGACCTCGGTTTCCTTTCGATGAAGACCGAACGGCTGGGCTCCACTCCATCGAATAACTACCTGGTTGGCCGGGCGAAACGAAACCTGCTCACGACTTCATTTGTCGGCGGGATTGTGACCAGCCGGGACTCGGCAACTCCAGGCGACTACAACCGGGTGTATGGCGCCGACGCGTATTTTCTTTTCTCCGATCGGATCGAGTTCGATTCCTACATCCTGAAGAGCCAGACGCCCGGCCGCACGGGCAAAGATAATGCGAGGAAGTTTCTGACCGCATGGAGAGGCAACGAGCTGAACATTTCCGCCGAGTACAACACGGTCCAGGCAAACTTCAATCCGGAGGCAGGGTTCGTTCGCCGGAAAGATGTGACCCAGTACACATCGGACTTTTCCTGGCGGCCGCAACTGGAACGGAGCGACCTGATCCGGAATCTCAACTTCGCAGTGAGCGCGGATTACTACGCATCCGGAGCCGGGACCGTGGAAACCAGGACGCAGGACGTCAACTTCGGTGCGCAATTCGAAAGCGGCGGATTTGTTAACGTGAGTATGAACCGGACCTTCGATCGGCTCACAAGCCCATTTGCGATCCGTCCAGACTTCGCGGTTGCCAGGGGCGATTACACGTACGCGAGCTATTCGCTGAGGGGAAACACCGGCCAGAGCCGGAAGGTGGGTGTGAACACCACGTATACATGGGGAGAGTTCTGGAACGGCACCCGGCAGTCTTTTGTGAGCACGCTGAATGTCAGGCCAAACTACCATCTTGGACTGGAACTCAATTACAACGGCAACTGGGTGGACCTTCCCAACGGCTCATTCGCGGCAAACATCGTCGGCGCGAGGTTCACATACGCGTTCACGAGCCGGGCCTTCCTGAATACATTCCTGCAATACAACGCCGATGCCCACGAATTCAGCTCGAACATCCGCTTTAATATCATTCACCGTCCGCTGAGCGATCTGTACCTGGTCTACAACGATCGTCGCAACACGGCCAGCGGCCAGGTTATGGAGCGGGCGTTTACGGTGAAGCTGACGAATCTGTTCAACTTCTAAGAGAGCGGCCCCGAAGGGCATGACATAATCGGAACCGTGTTCAAGGTGCTCGACAAGCGGCGGCTACGGCGCACTCGCCAGATGATGCGGGCCGACGGGCTGCACAAGCTGAAATTCACAAAGGCATTCGACGACACCCTGTCTATGATGGCTCTGTTGATCGACATGACGGCGTCTTTCGCATCGGCGTCGGAATATCGGCGGCTTCCAGATCATTGCGGTAGCCTCCCCGCGCATCGGCAACCGGATGACAAAAAACAGAAGAAAAACACGCGCCGAAGACCTTGAGGCTGCCCTTCGCGATATTGTGCTGGCGTTTCGGCAGGTGCGGATTCCCTACATGCTCATCGGCGCGCTGGCTCTGCCGGTGTGGGGCCGTCCGCGGGCCACATTGGATATCGACTTCATGATCCTCGCGGCCGAATTTCCGGAGAGGCTGATCGTACGGCTGTCGGCGCTTGGATTCGATCGCGACGTTGAATGGGAAAGGCTCAATCCTTTTCTTAGAGGGGCTCACGCCCGATTCCGCTCGAAGATTCTGACCGTGGATATCCTCTTGAGAAGTAACGAACATCACGAAAACGCTTTCCGGCGCCGCTGCAAAAAATATCACCGGGGACTGTATATCTGGTTTCCATCGGCGGAAGACCTCATCCTACTGAAACTGAAGGCAGGCCGTCCCACGGACTTTGACGATGTTGCAGGCATTGTTGAACGCGTAGGCGACGCGTTGGACCTCGGATATCTCAGCGGTTGGGCTCGGCGCCTCGGTATTATCGAGGAACTAAATTACGTTATCGATCGCAACTGATTCCGATCGAATGCCACCACCGATTCCGACGGGAAGCCATCCAGTTTTCCGGTCCTGTCGGAACGGTGGATGGAATGTCGGAATCGTCGTTCTAAAGAGCCAAAAGTGACGCTGGACAACCAGCTGGTACGTTCTCTTTCTCGAAGGAGTCGAGAAGATACGGATCGCGAAAGAGAGTGTCGGGGCTCATCTGCCCATCCCGGAGATTGGCGATTTCCGCCGCGATGACGGCTTCCGGTCTTTTTGACAACGCGGTACGCTGAAACAGCATGCCACCAATTTTCTGCCGGAGCGTGCGCACATCCCACCGCTCGATACGGCACATCTCCGCGTAAAAATCGCGGGCCAGCGGATCCTTGATCGGCAGCGCGTGCACATGGGACCAGCTCAATTGTTGTGACAGCGTCACAACAATTGCTTCGTCCGGAAACAGCAGCGCGAACTGGATCATGCGGGTAATCTCGGGATGACTGAAGCAAAACCTAAAGTGGCCGGGTGAAGCCTGCGGAATCCGGCTCACATAAAAAATCATTGCTGGGCAAAAAGAAAAAGGCCGGACATTGATCCGGCCTTAACCTTATTTCGTATCAGTGGACCTGGGGGGGTTCGAACCCCCGACCTCATGACTGCCAGTCATGCGCGCTCCCAACTGCGCCACAGGCCCATTCGCAATACTCCATCGTAAGCGGAAAGAAGGGAAGGGTCAATCGGGCTTTTGGGCTGCGCCCAAACATCGTTCGCACAAATCGGGCAGTCCGCTGGAATTCCCACACAAGTAGTCGCCAATTACCCGACTTCCAGATATCCAACGCGCCATCTGAAGAACTTATCTACGGAAGAAGAATTGCAGAAGGCTCACGGTTGTATTTCGGCTGGACGTATATACGCTATGAATATACAGTTTGTCTGGGACGAAGCGAAGCGTTTGAAGAACCTGAAAGACCATGGGTTGGATTTTCTGGATGTTTATTCGGTCTTTGAGGGCCGGACTGTAACAGTCGAAGATGATCGATTCGACTATGGCGAACGGCGCTTGTTCACCCTGGGGTTTCTTGGGGCCGTTCCGGTTTCGATTGTGCATACCGAGACTGACAAGCAAATTCGCCTGATCTCTTTTCGACAAGCCACGCGGCATGAGGAAATACTTCTCTATGAAAGCATCGAAGACTGAATTAAAGCGGGTCGGGCGTTTGAAAGATTCTGAAATTCGAATCACAAAGGAGCATCCGGAGGCAGATGTCCGGCACATTGTGGGTACCATTGTGCGCGAAGGCTTGAAGCCGGTGGCGCCCAAGACGTCGATATCACTGCGGATCGACGTCGACGTGCTGGAGTGGTTCAAGTCACAGGGCGCGGGATATCAGACCAAAATGAACGCCGTCCTGAAAGCTTTTAAGCAAGCATCCGGTTGAACGGCAGTCAAACGCAACTGTGACCGTCGCGTGACCCATCGCCCTGTCAAAAGACTGAGAAAGCGCAAGGATTGTTCTTGGGTCTCGTGAGGGCGTTCAAACTCGAACGTAGTCAGTTACTGCGGAAGGCTGTGGTATCCGTTCTCCGGCCTTTCGCATGAGTTCAAGGTGTGACGTGAGTGCTTCCATTAGTTTCCGCCGGGTTTCTTCGACAGTAGCGCCGGTCGCAATGCAGCCGGGCACATCCGGTGCGTACGCCGAATAGTTTCGTTCCGCCTTTTCAATCACGATCGCGTATTTAGTCATTTAGGACCTGCCTGTTTGAGAATGCTGTTCAGCGTCCCCGCTCTTATGTCGTCGCCCGCATGCCCGGCTAGTCGTTGAAGTGGCGGACACCACGCTCTCCTACGACCGAAACGTCAAGTTGCCGCGTTATGCGGCATCGGGAGTTCCCGAAGCCTGGATCGAGAGCCTGGAAAACGATTTGATGCTCGTCTTTCGCAATCCAATCGATGAGGCGTACCCGCGGCGGTCCTTCTTCGTGTCCCCTTTCGCCCGCTTGCGTTGTCCACCGAAGAAAGAGCCGGCGGGTTGGTGGACCACTGAACCACTGTCGATATTCTTGCAAAATAGAAATCTGTTTCTATAATGCAAGAACCATGCTGGACCGCCACATTCGTCAGGAACTGCTCAATCGGCTCGATTCGTACCCGGCCGTTACACTCGTTGGTCCGCGGCAATGCGGGAAGACGACGCTGGCCCGCTCGTTGGGCGGACTGTACTTCGATCTCGAACAGGAATCGGAGCGGTTGAGAGCCGATTTGGAATGGGACAGACTCGCTGCCAGCAGGGAACTGGTTATCCTGGATGAGGCGCAGTCGTGGCCCGCGGTGTTCACTCGTTTGCGGGGCGCCATCGACAGGGACCGCAAGAGGCATGGGCGGTTTCTTCTTCTGGGGTCCGTTTCTCCGTCATTGATGGTTCACGTATCGCAGTCCCTTGCGGGACGGCTGTCGCTGATCGAACTGACTCCTCTGCTTTCAACGGAACTCACCACGAAGGCCTCCCACGAGCGCCGCTGGTTGTACGGCGGCTATCCAGATGGAGGAGTGCTCGATCCGCGCCGCTATCCGCGGTGGCAACTGGACTATCTTGCGCTGTTGACCCAGCGCGATCTTCCGAACTGGGGGCTCCCCGCCAAGCCGCAAATGACGGAACGACTGCTGCGCATGCTTGCCGCGCTGCATGGACAAGTGTGGAACGCGTCTCAGGTCGGCCAGAGTCTCGGGTTGTCCTACCAGACCGTCAACAGTTACGTCGATTACCTCGAAGGAGCGTACATGATCCGGCGGCTGCCGCCCTACCTGGCCAACGTTCGCAAGCGTCTCGTCAGGAGTCCCCGAATCTATTGGCGCGACACCGGACTGCTTCATGCGCTGCTGAATGTCCCGGATGGACAGAACCTGCTGACGCAGCCGTGGGTTGGCGCGAGCTGGGAAGGTTTTGCCATCGAGCAGATCATTGCTGAAATGTCCGTGCGCGGCATGAACTTCAACGCGTACTACTTCAGGACAAGCGATCAATACGAGCTGGATCTTGTTGTGGATGCCGGGGGCGGCCTCTGGGCCGTCGAAGTCAAGCTGACATCGTCACCCAGCATTGGAGATATGGATCGATTGAACAAAGTTGCCGACATGATCGGCGCTGCGCGACGATTCCTGGTGACACGGACGAGCAAGCCAACGGGCGACGATTACCGTGCGTCCTGCAATCTTCCGTCGCTGATCGAGCGTTTAAGTGAGCTGTAAATTGCTTCACTTACTTTGTCCGCCCCCCTGCTGTCATAGAATGAGCGGATGTGGCTGGCGCCGGTGCTGTATATCGCGATCACAATCTTTCTCTGGCAGTATGCCGGAGCCGTCTTCATGCCCGAGTTGTTCGCACGCCGGCTTTTCGCGTTACTTCCGGTGCTTCATGATATCGAGATCGCGGTGGTGATCAATTTCGCCGTGCTGTATTTCGCGCCCTACCTGGTATTTGCGTTGATGTGGGAACGTGCCCGCGCCTACCTGAAGCATCCGTTCCTGGCGGCGGCCATGTTCTGGCTGGTGAACGTGCTCCTGTTGTTCCCGCTGTTGGGCCGGGGGTTGCTGGGATACCGGCTGCCGCGAGGATGGATTGCCGCGAGCCTGCCGCTGCTTATTTCGCACTGGATGTTTGGACGAGGACTACAGTTCCAGCAGAGGGAACGGAAAACCTAGGCTTGGTCGTCGTCTTCGGTGCTGATCATGGAAGCGTGGTGAAGGACCAGTAGCCAACGGTCCTCCTCGAAGACAAAAATGTTGGTGGCGTAGGCCTGCACGCGCTGCAGTTGGTCGCCGATTTCCTGATGAATGTTTTCCAGGCACGTAACCCACGAGACATTCCCCTGCACTTCGACAGAAACGCCCGTCACATCAATTCGCAGCGATGTTGTGTGATTGAAGATCTGCTCCCAGCTTGCACGGATATTTTCCCAGCCGGCCAGCCGCTCTTTGCCCGGGTGGACGCATATGGCGCTGGCATCCGTCGCCCATACCTCTTCCATCAAGTCCACTTCGAGATTTTCCAATGCGAAGTAGAACTTGAGGTTAGCCTCCACTACCTGTTCAGGGTCTGTCATATGTAAACGCCTTATTTACCACAAGTTTAGCCGAACACTTTCCGAAATCGGTACCAGCTGACGGAAAAGACTATCGTGCCGATAATAGCCAGGGGCAACCCCTGGTCCCACAATTCGGCAGCTCCAAGGCCTTTCATCATGATGCCCCGGACGATGACAAGAAAATAGCGCATGGGAAGAATCGTCGTGAAGGCCTGCATGAAATCCGGCATGGATTCGATCGGAAACATGAAGCCCGAAAGCAGTATGTTCGGGATGAGCATGAATTGGGAACCCAGGGCAGCCTGTTGCTGGGTGGATACCATCGTGGCAATAAGAATCCCCATCCCCAGCGTCACGACTATAAACAATGATGCATAGATGAGGAGGGTTCCCAGGCTTCCGGCCATCGGCACCTTGAACCAAAAGGTTCCCGCCGCAAGGATTAACAGGATATCCACGAGGCCAAGCAGGGCATAAGGGACTGTCTTGCCCACGAGCATTTCTCCGGCGTGAACGGGGGTGACCATCAGCTGTTCTATCGTTCCGCGCTCTCGTTCCCTGACAAGGCTGAAGGCGATGAGAGGCATCATCAGTTCCATGAGAAGCACGCACATGATTCCGGGCACCATGTAATTGATTGCGCGCAGCGAGGGGTTGAACCAAACCCGTTCCTGCTGATCGATACCGGCTTCGATCAAGCGTAATCCCAGCCTTTCAAAGTTGGACTCGATCAGGTCGTTGTTCTCGACCGCCACGATTCCGGCCGTGTAAGCAAGCGCGATGGTCGCAGTGTTCGAGTTCGTGCCGTCCACGAGGATTTGCACCTTTGCTTGAACGCCCCGCCGGATTTTGCTGGCATAGTCTTCGGGGATGACGATTCCCATCAGCGAACGGCCATCGTCGAGTTGCGCCGTGACCTCATCGAGGTTGTTCACATGGTCTTCCACCACGAAATACCCGCTGGCGAGGAAGCGCTCCACGAGGCGGCGGCTTTCGGCGGAATTCGACCGGTCGAGAACCACGATCGGAAGTTCCCGAATCTCGGTCGCCACAACGTATCCATAGACGAAGAGTTGAAGCAGGGGAGCAATGACGATCATTTTCCGCACGCCACTGTCGCGGCGGATCTGGATGAACTCCTTGCGAATGATCCGGAATATGCGGTTGAACATATTATTTATGGCTTCGCCTCTGCCTTAGGTTTCGCGCTATCGCGCTCACGCTTCGCGTCGGGATTGCATTCGCAGCCGCTCATCAATCAAGCCTCTTCTGGAACCGCCGGGCCGCGAGCGTCAGCGTGACGAAACCGAACAACATGATGTAAAGGATTTCCCGCCAGATCGCCTCCAGGCCGAGGCCCTTGAGATAGATGTCGCGAAGTATCTCGATGAAGTATCGTGCCGGGATCACGGTGGTCAGGATCTGCAGTGCCTGTGGCATCTGGCGGATCGGAAAAATGAATCCCGACAGCAGAATCGAAGGCAGCATCGAAACCAGGATAGCCATCAACATTGCGGAAACCTGCGTCTGCGTAATCGTGGAAACAAGAATTCCGATGCCGAGCACTCCCAGCAGGTAGAAGAATGCAACAACGAAGAGCAGGAGCACGCTGCCCCGGATCTCGACGCCGAAAATCAGATAGCTTGCCAGGACAACCAGGAGGAAATCCACATAAGCCAGCACTGCGTAT
>CAMAWS010000090.1 GCA_945861845.1 Candidatus Sulfopaludibacter sp. SbA3
GTGAAGCGGCCGAATCCGGTACGGCTCGGTTGGTGAAGATGGTCGATGTACCGGTGTTTGTCTGGCCCGACCGTGCACCGATAGCCAAGCTGTTGATACCGCTGCCTACGGCGGTAACCATTGCCTGGCTCATGGTACCCGGTATGAAATTATTGGCGCTGCTGCTCAAGGACGCCGTCACCGACAGCGGAGCTGTCTTTCCGCTAAGATCCAGTCTCACGCCAGCCAATATCAAACTTCCAGAACCAAGAGTGGAAGCATTTGCTGCGGCGGGAAGCGCGAGAATAATCACGCCAGTAGAGTAGTTGATCGTATTGATCTTCGTGATCGCGTTAAAAAGTCCGCTGCCTCCCGTGATACGAATTGCTTCAAGGTTACTTGGCACATCATATCCAACGACAGCAGTGGTACCAGCATTTCCAGCGGTCTGCGGACTCAACGAGGCCGTTGGAACGCCCGAGTTAATCGGAGCGCCAAAATTCAGCGTGAGCAAGGTCGTGGTCGTAGCTGGACTACCCGTAACCACGCCCTGAATGATGATTCCACCGCCAGGCGAGCTAGGATCTGATGTTTGCCCGGCGCGATTTGTCGTGGTTTCACCAGCGGACGCAGTGTTAATAAGGTTAACCGTGACTTGGGCAAAACTGCTGGGCGCAAGCGTCAGGATAAGCAACGCCGCCAAGAGCCCAATTAACATTTTGGACTTCATTACTGTGTTCTCCTTTCGAGATCGGTCAATTTCATTTCTAATGTGTGACTCAAAAAATATCTAATCCGGCAGATATCACCACGCTCAATTTCCTCAGCCGGAACAAATCCATCAAAACGAAAACTGGAGAATTCCGTGGAGATGAGATAACCATTTCTAAGCCTGCCCATAGGACTCCACTTCTCTCCGCCTACAAGCGGTTTTCTTACCACCTCCTCATCCATTGTGAATTCTCCGGTTCTAAATTCGTTCCAACAGGTGACACCAAATGCCAGCTAATTCGTTGTGCTACAACCAATTGGCTCATAAAGCTGCAACACGTTAGCATGCACATCAAAAGCTGTCAAGGCACTTTCCATCAACATCTTAGCTTTTTCGCCATAGCTCAATTCGGCCTCATAAGGCAACACGCAGCAAGGTCCTTAGCTTCTGGACCGCTCACTGCAGGCGCACTTTATGCAAGTGGGGTGCCGTTATGTGGCGGGCGCGACTGAAGCGTGTTTTCAGCGATTTGATGCGTTGCGGGATCTTGCATGTGAGTTGATTTTCCACAGTGCGAGAAATATCAACTCACCAGGAGTCTAGTTGAGGCTCTTCTGGATCTCCCGCAGCTTTGATTTCAGAGCGTCTGTGGCGAGGTCCGCTTCGTCATGGGTACGGAGGACGTGAGGGGTAATAAGGATAACCAATTCCGTCCGGCTATTCGAATTCCGAGTATTTCCGAATAACAATCCAAGCCCCGGAATACGGCCGAGTAGCGGAACACGGCTCCGCGTAGCCTCGTTCTGTTCTCTAATGAATCCCCCGAGCGCAACAGTCTGGCCATCCTTTAACACGATCGTTGAATCTACAGAGGACTTTCCGATAACAGGCGCGACAATTGAGGACAGCGTATTTGCGCCAGCCTGGCTTACTTCCTGAGAGATCTGCAGCGTAACGGTGCCGCTATCATTGATCTGCGGGCTCACCTTCAGGATCACGCCGACCGACCGGAACGCTATGGTTTGAGCAAACAAATTCGTTCCACCGGCCTGGACGGCCGTAACCGATGACGATGTTGGAACAGGAATATCGGCGCCCACAGTAAAATTCGCCGTCTGATTATCGCCTACCATAACGGATGGGGCCGACAGTGATCGGACTCTGGACCGATTCTCAGTTGCATTGAGAAACGCTGCCAACTCCCGGGTCCGGCCTATGAATGCAAACGTCTGGCCAGCGACTGCGGGTGGCGAACCCTCAAATGATGCACTAGTCGTGGGGTTGGCCAGCGTTCCCCTTGTCTGCAGAATAGCGGTAAGTCCCAACGACATCGATTCATCTAAGACAACTTCGTAAATCTGCGCATCAACGAGCACCTGCCGTCGAAGTGTATCCAAATCCAGCAACGTTCTCTCAATGTCTGCGTATTGCTGTGGTGTGGTTTGAATCAACAGCATATTGTTGATTGGATCGGCAATAATGCGAATGTTGCCGGCCTGAACAGCCCCTGGAACGGCTTGGACGGGTTGCGCCGATGGCGCCGGCTGGCCAAATGGATTAGGCGCAGCTTGGGGCTGTGCTTCCGGAGTTCCCTGCGGTTGTGCCTGTTGCGCAGCTTGGGCCGGAGCTACCGGGGCCGGAAATCCAGTGGCTGAAATCTGGCCCTGGGCAGCGTACAACTGGGACAAGACACTCTGAAGATCTGCCGCCTTTCCATTCCTGACCTTGTAAACGTAAGTTCGCAACCCGCCAACAGCCGAAGGCTGATCCAATCTCTCCAGCCACATCAGCACCTCGGGAAAAACTGCCACGTTTGGCGCAATCACGAGAATCGCATTGAGACGTTCGATGACAACCAGTCTTACGGCGCTTGCCTCCGACATCGCATAACCGCTGAATACCGCTCTCAGATCGTCGATAACCTGGCGAGCCAGATTGTTCCGCACCGGATACAACCTAACGCGCTCGCCTTCGAAGGCATTCGTGTCGAAAATATCGACAATCTCAAGCAACTTCCGCAAATTGCTCCGGCGTTCTGTAATGAGAATCACATTGCCCGTTTCCTGCACAACCATACTGGCACCCTCGCTCAGGTACGGGGACAGCAGCCTGGACATGTCACCGGCTGCCACAAATTTCATTCGAAGAACCTGTAGCACCATCTGATCGTCAGGCGCTAGGGTCCGTTGATCCTGAACCTGTAACGGTTGCCGCAAAGCGGTCCCGGCAGGCACGATTTGATAGAAGTTCCCCACCTTCACCATGGTGGCGCCATTGATCTTCAGCATGGTTTCGAGAATAGCCAACCAGTCGGATTGCCGGAGTCCGCCTGCTGTATTGATGTTCACGGTTCCCTGCACGGCTGGATCAATGATGTAGTTGATATGGAGCGCGTCCCCGATAATCCTGATGAGCTGGTAGATATCCGCATTGTCCAGGTGCAGTTCAATCGGCAGCGCTTCATCTTGAACCGGGCTGGCAGCCGCCTGGGGTGCGGGCTGAGGCGCGGGTTGCGCATCGGCTGCAGAGGGTTGCTGCGGCGCAGGCGGTTGCTGTGTCACAGGAGCTATCTCTTCTCTCACATTCGCCTGTCCGAAAGGCGTTTGGATCGTTCGCTGGCCAGGCTGAGCTTCCGGCAACCCGCCCCGCGGGACTTCCCGTACGGCGCCAGACATAGTGACGATCGACAGAGAAATGGTGAGCAGGGTACTGGTCAGTCTATTTATCATTAGGTTGCTCTCTTACAAATGCTGTTCCAAATGGTGTTTGAATGGCGCGCTGTCCCGGCGGAGGGGTTGCCGGTGACGGAGGCGGTGCATTCGATGTTGTCGACGAACTGGAGTTGGCCGCTGGAACAACTTGTGCAGTTGGGCGGTCGATCACCTGCACCGGTAAAGTGGCCGCTGCCGACGTGCGCGTACGCTGACGAGGAGGCTGGGCCGACGGGTCATTCATGATGAGCATTTCTGTAATACCGCTCGCGGTAACAACGACAGCCTTTTCCTGTATTTCTGTTACGGTCCAGCCGTCGACCACCTCTCCCGTTTTCATCGGCCGATACGACCGATTGCCAGCACGGCCGGGTCCGACCATTGCCATGCGTTGAGGACCGATCGAAACGGTACCGAAAAAGTATGGCTTCGGTCCCGGAGGTGTAGGCGCCTTGGCGACAATGGCAATATCGCTTCGATCGAAGCTGAACAGATTCCGGGCTGGAATGTCTGTCCAATCCGGAGCCGGCGCAAGCACGGCTGTCAAGGTCTGCACGGTCGCTGCCGGTGCCTCGGTTATCGCCTGGATTGCCGACACCTGATGCAGGCTTTCGAAGCTGCACCACTGGTCGCGCAGCGTCTTTGCGCCGATTACCAAAACGGCCAGCAGGAGAAGATCGAAGAACAAAATTCGCTTTGTCATCTTCTTATTGGCTGCGCCCTTGCGTTAGATTTCGCGCCTCAATCTGACTGTGGGCGCGGGGCTTCAGCCCCGTGCCAGGATCAAACAGAAATTCTCTCGAACTTTGCACGGGGCTCAAGCCCCGCGCCCACAGCATACGTTGCTGACTCATGTCATCCCCTCGGAGGTTGCGCGAGAATCGCGACCAGATTCAGGGTTACGCGCAGGTTCTTCTGGAACTCGCCGGTCGCAGGCACAGCGTGAACAATCTGGGTCGGCGCTACCTGCGCACTTCGAATGGTAATGAACTTCGACGCATTCCTGAGTTCGGCGATGAAGTTCGCCAACTGCCCGGGAGTACACTCGAAAGCGAGCGACATGGTGACTTCATTGAAGAGATCGTCCGCCTTCTTCGCCGGCGCAATGTTCCGCTGCGCAAGTGCAATCCCGACTTTCTTCGATGACTCTTCCACGAGGTTCTGGAACTCCACGGACGCAAGCGAGGGGTTATCACCGCGAATCAATCTTCCCTCGGCATCCGCAACATTCTTCCGAGCCTGCTCGAGCAACTGCGTATGACTTCCCTTCCGCACCAGGGCGCGCCGATACCTCTGCAGCTGGTCTTCTTTTTCGACAGACGCGCCGGACGCAACCCTTAATTGGTCAAACAGCGGAAATGCCACTTGCGAGAACAGCAGGTAAAGCACCCCAGCGCTAACAAGCAGAATCAGCGCGCGACGGTCGCGCTCCCGCAATTCGATCTTCATTGGCGCACCTCAAGATTCATTCGCAGCGCAAAACGGTCTTTCCCGACAGGATCCCGCGTTACCGAGGCCGTGAACTGAGCATCCTTGAACAACGGGCTGTCCTCAATCAACTTCTGGACTTCCGATGCGCTGTCCGCGAATCCTGAAATCGTAAACATTTCGTTCTGGTACGTGTAGTTCGTCAACCAGGTAGCTGGCGGCAACACTCGCGACATTTCAAGGAGGGCCTCAACGTTCTGATCGCGCTTCTGGAAATGGCTGGCCAGAACCCGATACTTTTCCGATAGCTGGTTGAGTTCCGCTTCCTGGGCCGACACATCACGGACTTCCGGCGCCACGCGCTGGATTTCGCTGTCGATCCTCGACGCGTACAGCACCATCTGGTACGGTTCCCGCACCAGCATCGCCAGGCCCATCAAAACGGTCAGTGTGATCAACACATACGTGGGAATCAACTGCAACTGGCTTCGGCGGTATCGCAAATCCCGCGGCACGAGATTGGTGTTGAACGGACCACGCCTCATGCCACCAAAAGCAGCAGCGATGACGCCGAACTGCCGGCCCGCTGCCGGATCCGCACTTTCCAAGGGAAGGCGAAGTGGTGGCACACCTTCAACACTTGCAGCGGACGAGCCGTAAACAACCAGTCTCACAGCGTCCGGATCAGCGACTCGGCCCATCGAAAGGAGACGCTCGGCCGCAGACCGGAATTGAATGGCTGTTTCCGTCCCGGAAATTGTCAGCGAATCCAGCTTTTCCGTTTGAACCAGCGAGCCGGCCACGGATCCGGGCTCGCAGGCCAAAATTATCGCGGGCTTGCCTTCAGGCCACAAAACAGACGCGCCGTGTGCGCAAGCCACGGAAGAAAGGGAAGCTCCACTCAGCGGCAACCCGACGGATCTAAAGAACTGAATCCAGGGATCGAGCAACGCCTTCGGTATGATGACCACCGTAGCCAGAAACGTCTTTGCGCCCTTTCCAGGGGCTGCATGAGAACAATCCCAATGGATCTCAGCCAACGGCCACGGAGACAGCGCTTCGATCTGCAGCCCGACAGCAGACTGCAGCCTTTCGCGCACTTCCACGGGAAATTCGATTTGCCGGACGATTCCGTTTTCGCGAAGCAGGCTCAAATGAACCCTCGCAGGCGCAATCCCGTGCTTCTTAACCAACTCACTCACAGCGCGTTTCTTCTCTTCGTCCGCCATCTGCACAAATCCGGTGATCGTCGCCAGATGCGCCAGGCGCAGCCTTCCCATGCTCTCCCGGAGCACTGCCAGGTGAAGATCCGAAGCTGTAATCTCCAGACCAGCACTTGTTCGTAATATCGCAAATTTCGACATTATTGAAACTGCCACCGATCAAATTTGTTTTCAAAAAAATAGGCGTATTGCATGGGATTATTGGATATCAATCGAATCAAACGCTCTCGCTTGTATAAAATCCGGACAGTCCGCGAGATTCCGGAATTCTGGATGGTCGCCTTTGCAGTTACGCTGCTCGGCTCGAGCGCATCAAAAGATAAATATTGCAGCGCTTCAACGTCAGACATCGCGGGCACCCTGCCCACAAGATCGCCTCCATCATTGAAGGGTTTTTCCTCACGCTCCAAGACGACGGCTTCGGTCAATTCGTGGGTCATCTTGGGAAGAGCGGAGAGAACCTCTGACGTCGCAAGGTTGATATTGATCCTCTCGCTACCGGGCGCTACCGTCACCAGATCCCGCAGTCCCGGAAACCGAGCGTAACTGCCAGTCACGGGATCAATCGCAAGCCTGCCGTAAAAGATTTCCCGCGTCATGTTCTGAACCAGCCGCAACTCATCAACAGTCACGAATGGCGCATTGCGAGGCAGTTGCGGTGCCGATCCTGGCGGCACATTGCCGGCGTAGTCACCCACTTCTGCGCCGTACGGGTGAGGAACGTCGTCTGCGTCACGCCAGTCAAGGATCGAATCGACAACCTGGTTTCGCTGCTGCTGTTCAAGCCCGAGAGCATCCAGCATTGCCTCAATTAGTTTATCCGGGGCTGAATTCAAGTTGATCCGTCCCGCGTCGGACTCCAATCGAACACGCACTTCGCCGGCCTCAAAGGGAAAAATGAATTGCCCTTTTTCTTCGCGTACTGAAGAGTTCACGGTGATGTCCTGATTCTTGACGATGCCGTAAAAAACCGTCTCAGCCGCCCCTTTCGCCATGAAAAACGCGCGCTCGGAGTCAAAGGAACCTTGAGTTGTTGCCAGTTCAGCCCGCACAGAAGATGCCAAAGAGAATGACAGCAGCGAAACAATGAGGACGACCCACAGCACGGTCACCAGAGCCATTCCTCGCTGAGCGTTCATCGTATATTTACCAGCGGAATAACCACCGTGTCATCGGCGAGTCGAACTCGCACCGCGGTCGGCAGCCCGTCCCCGATCTTCCACTCCTCGGACCAGGACGACCTTTCTTTTGCGCCAGGCAGTGCCTTGGGAAGATAACTGAAGCGGACATCCGGGAAGGCAGCCAGGTTTTCTCCTTCGATTAGTTCGGACTCCTGCGGAACGTAACCCAGCAAATTCTTCTCTTCGTAACGGAGTTCGCCATTCTGAAACCGGTAACCGATTTTCCGGAAATCGGTTGGCCCATCGGCCAGGGAATAATCCGCAATAAACTCCAGGCTCGTGCTTGTGCCGCGAAAGAAGATGAGTGTGGGACCTTCCACGCTGACGCGTAATTCCATTGGATAGGCCACCGCAAGCTGCCGCTTCAGGAGGCGTTCGACTGCGGCGCGACGGTCCAACTGATCAATTTTTCCGGAGCCCCGGGTCCAACTATCGATACCAATATTCAACCCGGCAAAGGCGACGGTGGTGATCAGCGCCATGATCACAAGTGAGACCATGACCTCCACAAGCGTGAAACCACGCAATGCCGCACGCCTATCTCGGATATGCATTTTCGATGGCTTCCTGAAAGTTATATCCGTCGTCGTACCGCAAACTGGCAGGCTTCACGGCCTCCAGTTTTATTCGGCGCTCACCCGAACGGCCGGGGTAAATCACCTCAACGTCAATCTTCACAATTGCCTCGGCCGGTTTGACCTCCCTATCCGGCGGGGCATACCGGGAAACATTCACCGTCCATTGCGACCGGAGACTGTCAAGACGTCCTTCAGCCCGGCCGGCGCCGGGAAGGAACTCCAGAAATAAGACTCGCTGCATCAGGTCCTGTGCAGCCAATTGATATCGATGCATCTCTTCGACTTTTCCAAGATTGAACAGGGATTGCGATAGCAACCCGAACAGCGCGGTCGCAGCCATTCCGAGTATTGCAGCGGCCACGACGACTTCCAACAGGGTAAAGCCGCGCGGAGACTTCATCGAAGCGCAACCTCGACTTCACCGCTCCGGCCCCGAAGCTTGATGGGATCTCCCCGCAAGAGGCCTGAAGGAGCGATGGAGACAGATGCTACGGAGACATCGTCGCGCGTAACGAAACTGACTGACGGCGGGAGAGACTCCCGCCTGAGAACAGACATGTCGGAACTCAGCAGGACTGCCGAACGGCCCTGCCGATCGAGCAGGAGATATTGCGCACGATCCCGGCGCTGGGCCTCCAACCGTCCGAACTTGATTAAATTCTTAATAGTACCTTCGGCCTTAAATAGCTCCAGGCGGCCGAACCCCGCCCCAATCCGGGGTCCGGCAATGCCCAGAGAAATGGCGACAATCGCCAGAACGATCACGACCTCGATAAGGGAGAATCCTCGACGGCCCTTCATAACCATCAAGACGCGGCGGGAGGGCAAAAAGACGAAGCCGGTATCATTATTCTGGCTCTTGTGCGAAATGATGAAGGCGGTCCGGTTCTACTTGCCTCCCGAATTCATCGACGAAATCCGGACGCGTATCCGCTCCTCGCGAAATTTCCAGCAGGCACCGTCGAATGGTGTTAAACGTCATTTCTTGCGCTGAATGATAACTGGGGACTCTACGCCGTCTCATCGTTGAAGTTTGTTTGTTGTCTTGACCCACCATTCACCCGCACTGAGTATGCAGATCGACAAAAGCACGAAATAAACCGGGGTTATTGCAATGAGTTCTTTCTGCCGTAATCCAAGAAGAATTCCTGAGGCTGAAATAAAAGACACTAAGGCGGCTAACAGAGAAAACGCTGTTATCTTGTCCAAGTCCGATTTCAATTTAAACAACCCAAGCAGAGCAACAATATTAAGCGCAACGTAAACAACGGAAGCTGAAGTAAATGCGTTGAGCACCTCAATGACTTTCACTCCGTAAAATGAAACAGTTTCCCGCGGATTGTAGTACTGCAGAACGTAGGGATCTCTATCGCGCGGCGGAACGATTCTTGACCTACCCAAAAAGCTGACGCTGAAATCCGGAGGTAGAAATTCAAATCCAATGGGATCTGCAAACGTTGGGAACGTTTGAATAGTCTTCAGCCCATTTATGAAGAATGTCGCAAGCGCACCAGCCATTTTCTGTATGTGAAACCACGAATCAGATCGAAG
>CAMAWS010000091.1 GCA_945861845.1 Candidatus Sulfopaludibacter sp. SbA3
AGTCTGTCCCCAGAACTCCCCACCGCGCCCCATTGTGTCTCGCAGCTATTTCTTTACGCCCTGATCGGGTGCGGATGATCCGGCGAAAACCTGACGACCGTCCTTGAGCCTGAACTCCTTGGCGTTCGCCGAGGCGTTGCCGTTCCTCGCACGAAAACCGTTAACCGTAACCACATCTCCCGGCTTTACGGTGTCCCGTTGCCAGCCAAGCCTGTAGAGAGCATTTGGACTCCCTAGCTCGAACTTCCAGTTCGACACGCTACCGTCTTCGTTTTGGACATCCGCATGAACCCAGGCATGCGGGTTGGTCCAGGTTACGTGCGTAACCACCCCGGTCAGCGTCACTGGTTTGTTCGCGTCAAACTCGGCCGCAAACGAGTGATGTGCGTATACCGGCACGGCCGAAACAACCAGAGCGGCCGCGAGAACCCAAAAAGGAAACTTCAGTTTCATCAGGTGCCCTCCTTTAGCTATCTGTTGGCACCGCGAGTACCGAAATTAAAAACCTTCAGCGTCATGCATTTAGTCATGGCACCTTCCCTGTCATTGGGACAAATCGGCGAGAATCCGGCTCCATGCCGCCTGAAGAGAGTTCAGAAGGTCATCGTAAATCGGCCAGCGGACAAATTCGCATTTGCAGTGAAGTATAATCACCACCCCCTGGAATGGCAGGCAGCGGAAACTAAGCTAAAAAGGAAAGAAGGTACCGTGGCTGAACCGGCAGATCTCAAGAACCAGATGAACCAGTTGATACGCGGATACTGGGTTACGCAGGCAATCTATGTCGTGGCCGAACTTGGCGTGGCGGATCTGCTGGCCGATGGACCGAGGTCCCCTGGCGAACTGGCAAACGCAACGGGCGTCAACAGCGATCTGCTGTATCGAGTACTGCGGGCCCTGGCCAGCATGGGCATCTTTTTCGAAGAGGACGACGGCCGTTTTCGTCTGACACCGTTGGGGGATACGCTGCAAAGCGAGCGTGGCGGGCAAAGGGCCTACGCGCAACTGCATGGGAAAGACCTCTATCAATCCTGGGGGAAACTGCTGGAGGCTGTCCGCTCCGGTCAGACCGCATTTGTGGAAGCGTTCGGTATGCCGATATTTGACTACATGTCGAAGAACCCGGACCGCGGCGCCATCTTCGACAAGGCAATGACCGGACACCACGGGGTAGAAACCGACCCGATGCTCGACGCATACGACTTCTCCTCTTTCAACGAAATCGTCGATGTCGGGGGCGGAAACGGGGGGGTCCTTATAGGCACACTCACGCGGCACCCGGGCTTGAAAGGCGTATTGTTCGAATTGCCAAAAGTTGCCGACCGCGCCCGCGCCGCAATTGAAAGCGCCGGCCTTCAGGACCGTTGCCGCGTGGAAGGCGGAAGCTTTCTGGAATCCGTGCCGGCCGGCGCGGACCTCTACGTGATGCGCCACGTGCTTCACGACTGGCGCGACGAAGATGCCGCGAAAATACTGCGCAACTGCCGTTCCGCAATGCGGCCCGGCGGAAAGATCGTGGTTGTCGAGATCGTGGTGCCCGCGGGGAACGATCCGAGCTTCGCGAAATGGATGGACCTGATGATGATCACCTACGGCGGCAAGGAGCGAAGCGAGAAGCAATACCGGCAACTCTTCTCAGACGCAGGTTACCAGTTGACGCGGGTCGTTCCAACGCGCGCTGTAATCAGCATCATTGAAGGAGTTCCGGTTTCCTGACCATTCTATTTATCGCGAAGAACGGATTGGTGATGCCAGCGCAGAACCTTCCTGTCAAACGCCGTGAATGCAGAGTTGGCCAGGAAACCAATGACACCTATCGCGACAATTCCTGCGAACATCCTTGCAAACTGAAATGACCGCTCCGCATCGAGAATAAAGAACCCCAGGCCGTCGCCGCCGACAATCATCTCGACCGTCAGTGACAGAATCAATGCGATCGCGAGACCGATCCTCATTCCAGTGGCGATCGCAGGAGCGGCTGCAGGCAACGCAATTCGCAGCGCGATCTGCCGCCGGCTCAAATTGAGCATTCTGCCGGTTTCAACGAGGATGGGATCCACACGCTTGACGGCATCCATTGCAGCTACCAATACCGGCCAGACCGAGGCAAACGCGATGACAAAAAGGCGCATCGAATCGCCGATTCCAAGGAACAGGATTGCGACAGGAATGATTGCCGACGATGGCATCGGCCGGAACGCCTGGACCAACGGGTCAAAGAGGTTGAACGCAATCCTGGACTCGCCAAGAAGAATTCCGAACGGAACGGCGATCAGGATCGCAATCGAGTACGCAACAAACGCCCGGCCGAGGGTAATGCCGATGTGAGTGGGCAATTCGCCGGAAGCCATCGTCGCCGCCAGGGACTCCAGCACAGTGCTCGGCCGAGGCACGTAAACAGGATCGACCCATTGCCAGGAGACGAGCAGTTCAATGACGCACGTTGCGGTGATGATCAGCGCCACGCCCGTGAGCCGCGTGTTTAATATGCTTCGAATCTTCATGACAAACAATCGCCTCAAGCTCCCCTCCTTGGTTAAGGAGGGGTGGACGCGACCTCAAGAAAATGCTGCGAAGCTACCCTGATGGAGCGGACGGGGTGGTTGGATCAAGAAACTGCTTGATCAGCACCACCCCGTCTGCGCCGCTTTGGTGGCTTCGCGCCGTTTTCTTTTTGGCGCAGCCACCCCTCCTCATCTGAGGAGGGGAGTTTTATTACGCTCACTCAATGCTTCGTACAGTTCCCTGCGCAACGCGCTGAATTCCGTTCTTCCGCGCGTCTCGACCTGCACCCTTGGCCGCTCCAGTTCAATGTTCACCTGCGCCGAGATCACGCCCGGCGAGCCCCGCATGACGCAGACTCGGTCTGCGAGGTAGATCGCCTCGTCGATGTCATGAGTAACGATGACGGCCGTCATTCCAAAGCTGCTCCACAGCCGCAACAATTCGTCCTGCAGCTCGAGCCGGCTCTGCGCATCCAGCGAACCGAACGGTTCATCCATGAGCAGGATGCTCGACTTTCGCGCAAGTGCGCGGGCGAGCGCAACGCGCTGCTGCATGCCTCCTGACAACTGCCATGGATACAGTTCCGCCTGCTTCAGCAGGCCAACGGCATCGAGACTGGACAGCGCGCGCTCAAGCTTTTCTTTCTTCTCCATTGGCGATGCCGAAAGACCGAACGCCACGTTCGAGACTACCGTCTTCCAGGGAAGCAGCGACCGTCCGTATTCCTGAAAGACAACGGTCAGGTCTTCCGGCGGTCCCGTGATCGGCTTGCCGTTCAGTTCGACCAGGCCACGGGTCGGTTGGACCAGGCCCGCCATTATTCTCAGAAGGGTCGACTTGCCACAGCCGGAACGGCCAATGATAGCCAGCAACTCGCCAACTCGAATTTCCAGTTCGACACCCGAGACTGCGACGTTCCCATCGAAATCCTTTGTAATCCTGGAAAGGCGGAGTGCGGCAGGCGCGCTCATGGCAGGTTAATCAAAAACTGCGAAACACGGCCGATACTTCGACCGGAGCATTGATCATCTTCCATCGGACCATTTCCTCTATCCATCGCTGGATGTCGGACGCCTGGTGTTGCTCCTGGAATTCGGTCAACTGCATGGCCGCCGTGGTTTCGGCATCTACCTGCGTGTATTTCACAAGCATCTGGCGTGTGGCTTGCTGATCGCTTCGAATGAATTCAGTCGCCTTGCCCAGGGCCGCAACAAAACGGCGGGCGGAATCCTGGTTCGAGTCGAGCCATTGCTCGGTTGTGAGATAGGAACCAACGACGGTTCGAGGTTCGACGACAGCGTAATGATGATCGAGCACGCGAATGGCGTCCCTCTTGAGGGCAAAGGTCAGGAACGGCTCAATCGTTGCGGCCGCATCTACCGTTGACGTCAGCAACACGTTCTCCATCTGCGGAAAGGGCACTTCCACGAGCTTGATGCTATCGGTGTCGACGCCGCCGGCCTCGAGATATCGCAGCAGCATGATGTGATCGATATTTCGAAGCGCATTGACGGCAAGCGTCTTTCCCTGGAGATCCTTCACGGACTTGATGGCGGAATCCGCTCTCACCAGGACGGCGTGCGTCGGACGCCCAGGCGTTTCGATGGGACCACCCGCGATGGCAACAACCGGGAAACCCTGCGCCCTCGCGGCAATGATGCTGACGACGTTTGAGTATCCGATGTCGATCTTTTCGGTTCCCCTGCTCACCAGGGCCTCGATGATCCTGGGACCACCCGACATGGATCGCAGTTCGACGTTCAACCCCTCCTGCCGAAAGTAACCCTGCTCGATGGCAACATACATCTGCGCGTTGTCTGAAATTGGAATGTAGCCGATGCGAATTGGCGCGGGCCCTTCAGCAGGCCGGCTCGCACAAGCTGCAAGCGCAAAGATCAAGACAGTGGAGAACAGGAACTTAAGTGGCGTCATACGGCCGATATGATGCTGGAGACGGCCACATGGTGTCATCCCCTTTTCCGAATAACCCTTGACAAAATATTGAGGCCACCACATATTCGCGGGCATGCTCCGCAAGCTGGTAACCCCGGTTCTGTTGGTGCTGCTGTCCCTGAATGGCTTGTGGATGGTGTGCGCCGACGATAAATCCGCTGAGGATCAGGACTCAGCGTCAGTTCTCGAGAGAGAGAACTGCGCCGAGATTTGCCTGATCAGGGCGAGAGAAGCGGGCATTACTTGTTTTCTCCTTGCCGGGGACGAATCCATGACAACGTTCTCGTTGGGTTTTGCAATTATTCCTGAAATGCTGGTCCTGTCGTTCGTTCCCCAGTTTTCTCAAAGTACGACCGGCAGTGTTGCCTCGCGTCCAACTCTCTCCCTGGATATCTTCACGCCACCGCCCAAAGCGTAGCCGAGCGCCTTCCCGAAACTTTTCCGGTCTTATTGAACACAAGGGCTTGGTTCGTCGAGACGCCCATTCTATTCGTGCATTCGTTTGGAATTACGGGATCTGCTCGGCGGGGAGGAATTTATGATCCGTTCGCGATTGCGTTTTCTTTTGTTTCTACTTTGCGTGTCTGGTATCGCTCATCCATATAGTTTGCACGGACAATCCGCCGCCAACAGCGGCCAGATCTCAGGACAGATTCTCGATCCGTCTGGCGCCGTGGTTGCCGGAATAGAGGTTACGGCGCGAAATATTGACACCAACTACACGCGCACAGGCACGACCGATGACTCTGGCCTGTATGCCATCGGAACGGTCCCGCTGGGACCTTACGAAGTTACGGTAAAGCCGGCAAACCTTGCAGCGTCAACCCAGCAGGTCTACGTTTCGTTGGGAGGCAGGTCGACGGCCAATTTCAATCTGGGCATTCAACCCGTGCGCGAGTCGGTCGACGTCGTCGCCACGCGCAGCGCGATCGAACCGGGACAGACGTTTTCGAAGTCGGTCCTCACCGACATTCAGATGCGCAATCTGCCGCTGAACGGACGCCGGCTTCGAAATGCCTTCCTGCTGACTCCTTCGACGCAGGTCGAGCCCGAATGCGGCGGCTTTGCCATTTCCGGACAGAAGGGCCTGTTCACGAACATTAACGTGGATGGAGGCGACTACACGAACACCCACTGGTGCGGTCACGTCGAATTCTCCCCGACTTTTACGATGGAAGCGCTTCAGGAATTTCAAGTATTGCGAAGCACATTCTCCGCGGAATTCGGACGGTCGACGGGCGGCATTATCAATCTCGCCAGCAAACAAGGAACCAACCAGTTCAACGGGACGGGGTTCTACCTTTTCCGCAATGACGCCACGACAAAGGTCGACCCGTTCGGGCGCGAACAAATCGGCATGGGCCAGCAGTTCGGAGGCTCCATCGGTGGACCAATCCGAAACGACCGCACCTTCTTCTTCAGCGCAGGCGAGTTACAGCACAACACGAAGGACGTGAAGGTCCTTTACACCGAACTGGACACGCAATCGGCCCGCGCCACTGCCGGCGCGCAGGAACTGCTTCGAATTGCTCCGGAATCGCAATTAACGGCGCTGAGCCAGTCGCAGTCGTTCGTGAACCGCATCGATCACAGCCTGACTGACCGGAACAACTTGATGGGCCGGATTGACTTCACGCGCAACAAGGTCACCGACACGGCCGGGCCATTCATCATGACGCAGGGCATTGGCGCGGACTCGTCCACGAACCGTTCCGTGCAGAACGCTTCGCCTACGAATAACCGCACGAACGTCACGGGCATGATGCAGCTCACGTCGGTTCTGTCGCCAAGGCACATCAATGAATTACGCGTGCAACTGGCGAGGGAATTCCGGCCATGGGATCCCGGCACTGGCCCGGAAGTAACCGTCCGGAACGGCAATCCCGTCCAGACGGTGGCCATCTACGGCCCGCAGGCCACCGGCCTTGGGTATGGCAACATCGGCTACAAATTCACCGACGTGCGGTACCAGTTCGTCAACAACTTCTCAATCGTGACCGGATCGCACACCATGAAGCTCGGTTTCGATTCAAACAGCGTTAATGGGAACACGACGTTCAACCCCGGCTGGAACGGCACCTACAGGTTTGACAGTCTTCAGACATTGCTGAGCCGCCAGCCGGCACAGTACACGCAGTTCGCCGGAACGGGCGCTCTGGACGCCACCATGCACCAGATCGCGTTTTACGTCCAGGATGAGTGGAGAGTCTCTCCACGCCTGACCGTCAGTCCCGGTTTCCGTTACGAAATGGCGCTGCTCCCCGACTACCTGACTCCGACGGTTCCGCAGAATCGCTTCCCGCTGGCAACGTCCATCACGGACGACAAGAAGCTGATCGCGCCGAGACTGGGACTTTCGTGGGACGTTCTCGGAAATGCGAAAACGGTTTTCCGCGCCGCGGGCGGCCTGTTCTATGCGGCTCCATACATGCCTTTGTTCGAGCAAGCCATGCTCAGCAACGGCGGCAACCCCGAGCTCAGCAGCAATGTAACGATCAACGGAGCGGCGAACGTCGTGAGCGCCTTCCAGAGCGCGGGAATCAACCTGGGAGGAGCCTCGCTGGACAACCTGCCGGTTTTCACAGGCGCGCAGCTGAATCAAATTTCGAACCCCGCAGGCCGCGCGGCGAATGGGACGGTTTTCTACTTTGATCCTGACTTCCGGCTGCCGCGCTCCCTGCATCTGCGCGCAGCCCTGGAGCAGGAGATCGCGCCGGGAATCACAGCACAGATCGATTACACACAGATCAACGTGGCGCGTATGGACCGGGTTCGGAACCTGAACGTTCTTCCTCCAACGACGGACGCAACAGGCCGCCCGATCTATACAAATCTGAGCCTGGCCCAGAACGCCAACCTCAGGCCATTTCCAACTTACGCGTTCGCCTACATCACCGACTCATCGGCGCGGTCGCTGTACAAGGGCATGACGGCGACACTGAACATCCGGCGCACACGGTTCGTTGTGGACGCGACATACACTTTGGGCGTCAGCCGCAGCCATGACGACCACGAGCGCGGCGGGTTCAGCGGCCAGTCCTACGTGGACGCGTTCGACATCAATAACGAATACAACTATTCGAACATCGACCAGCGGCATCAGTTTGCGGCCAGCGGCATGGTCTACATGCCTGCCGGTTTCGAGGTAGGCAGCTTCATGCGGTTCAATACGGGGCGGCCCTTCAGCCCGGCAACCGGAGTGGATTCGAACAACGACGGCATTGTTCGCGACCGGCCCGTTCTCGACGGCAAGATCGTACCCCGGAACACTTACCGGAACCTCGGTTTCGCCGACGTCAGCATGCGGCTCCAAAAGCACTTTGCGCTGCCGAACGAAAAGGGCAGGGTTTCTGTCTCCGCTGAATTATTCAACGTGTTTGATTTCGACAACGTGGAAATCGGGTCGGGGAATTTTACGTACGGCCCAAACCTCGGTGTTCCAACAACAAACCTGAACTTTGGCAAAACGAAGGACGCAGCCGGAAAATACCTCGCCAACAGCACGCTGCGGACATCTCCATTCCAACTGCAGCTCGGGCTGCGGTTCCAATTCTAAGGAGGACAAATGAAAGCGAATACATTGCGAACGATACTGTTAGTGGTAATCGTGGGCCTGGTCAGCGGAATCCTGTATGGACAGGCCGCCCAGGACCACTCCCAGCATCAGGCAGCGCCCGCAGCGGCGCCAAAAACCGTAGGCGTCACGCCCCTGGTGGACAACGACGTGTTTTGCCCGACGATGAGCACGGGACAGTTGTGCTCCCATGGAACGACGAGCGTCCTGGGCGTTACCGGAGCCAAGGGAGAGCAGTGGCTCGCAGCGGCCCGCAAGTACAACAAGGCGGTGGAAGCCGCTACCAAACAACTCATGACGGAGGCCGGAACCGTCCTCGATGAGAAGCAGATGGCCGCGCTGAAGAGCTGGTTCTCCGACGAGTTCAACACCGAAGTCAACAAGCTCCTGCACAGCAAGGGCCTTGCAACAGTAAAGAAGTAAGGACTTGGTCCGAAGCTCCCCTCCTGACTTGGGAGGGGAGCTTAAAATCGGAGAACCCCATGACAAGACTCGCACTTGCAATCCTGTTCCTGCTGATCAGCAGGACACCCGCTATCGCCGCCGTCGCGCAGGAAGGCGGCATTCAGTGGTACAACGATTTGAAACAGGCCACTGCCGCAGCGCAGCGCTCGAACCTGCCCATGTTCATCGACTTCTGGGCCGATTGGTGCGCCGCATGTAAAGTGATGGACAAGGACGTGTACCCGGAGCCGGCAGTCATCTCGGCCTTTGAGCGCAAGATCATTGGCGTCCGCATCCACTTCGATATCCAGCAGGAACTGGCCCGCAAGTACGACGTGCAGGCGCTCCCATACCTGATCTTTACCAACTCTCACGGCACTCCCCTGCTGGCATACCGGGGTCTCATGCAAGCCGCAGATCTGACGAAAGTGATCGATGCAATGCCGCCACTGACCGAAATCAACCGGCTGGACCAGGCTCTGCAGAAGAACAAGAATCATTTTGAGTCGCTCGAAGCCATGGCCAACCAGCTTCGCGCGATGGGATTCTTCCTCACCAGCAGCCAATACTACGAGAGGGCCATCAAGACCTCCGAAGCCAGGAAGAACCCGGCAAAGAGGGAAACAATGATGCTGGCTATGGGAACCAATTACCTCGAACTGCAAGCCGGAGAAGAGGCAGTTTCGATCTTTGATCGAATGTTGAAGGAATTCCCGAAAAGCGAAAATCGTACCAGCATGCTACTGGCGCAGGCGCAGGGCTATCACTTGAGCGGAAATGAAGGCAAGACCCGGCAGTTACTGAAATCGATAATCGCGGAGTACCCAAACAACGACGCGGCACGCACGGCTAAGGAATTATTGGGAGAAATCGAGTGACGTTG
>CAMAWS010000092.1 GCA_945861845.1 Candidatus Sulfopaludibacter sp. SbA3
GACCAGCTTCGAGCGATCGAGGAGCAGTTTAAGAGCGACCGCGCTTCCGTGGTCGATCTCCGGTCTCTTGAAGACCTGCGCACGCGATATCTTTCGCGCAAATCCGGTTTAATCACCACGCAACTTCAGAACCTGCGGGATCTTCCTTCCAGCGAACGCGCCGAATTCGGCCGAATTGGCAACGAACTGAAAACGAAGATCGAAGCTGCAATCGAAACGCTCCAGGCGTCGATTGCCGAACGCGAGAAGCTCGGCACGCTTGAGCGCGAAACACTCGATATCACTTTGCCGGGCAATCGCCGACGGCTCGGTCATCACCATCCCCTCACTATTGTTCGCAGCGAAATCGAAGAGATTTTCATTTCCATGGGCTACAAGGTTGAGGACGGCCCGGAAGTCGAGAACACCTACTACAACTTTGAAGCATTGAATATTCCCGCCGGGCATCCGGCGCGGGACCCAAAGGACACTTTCTACATTTCAGATGACCTGGTGCTTCGCACACACACCTCTCCGGTTCAGGTAAGGACAATGGAGAAGATGCAGCCACCGGTCCGGATAATCTGCCCCGGCAAGGTGTTCCGCCGCGACGCCGCGGACGCCACGCACTCGCCGATGTTCCATCAGGTCGAGGGTCTGCTGGTTGACGAAGGCATCACTTTCTCGGATCTCAAGGGAACGCTCGAGCGTTTTCACAGGGAATTCTTCGGCAGGAATACCAAGACCAGGCTGCGACCCAGTTTTTTCCCGTTCACTGAACCCAGCGCGGAAGTGGATGTGTCGTGCGTTTTCTGCGACGCCGCGGGTTGCCGAATCTGCAAATACACCGGATGGATCGAAGTGATGGGGTCCGGCATGGTACATCCGAATTTGTACTCGTTCGTGAAGTACGATCCCGAAAAGTACACGGGATTTGCGTTTGGCGGCGGCATCGAGCGTTACACGATGCTGAAATACAACATCAGCGACATTCAGTTATTTTTCCAAAACGATATGCGGTTCCTGGAGCAGTTTTAGCAATCCACCAGCAAGACGGAAAGACAGCCCGCAAAGCGCTAAAAGGACAATGAAGATAAGCCTCGCCTGGCTCAAAGAGTTCGTCGAAGTGCCCGTTGAACCGGCCCGGTTCGGGCAGGACGTCACAAATGTCGGTCTTGCAGTGGAGACGGCGGAAACGGTTGGCAACGACACCATATTTGAGCTCGACGTTACAACGAATCGGCCAGACTGCCTGAATCATGCAGGTGTTGCCCGCGAGGTCAGCGCAATTTACGGGAAACCACTGCGCGCTCCTGAATTTGAGCTCAAGGAATCCGGCCGGCCTGCAGGCGACATTTTTTCGATTTCAATCACCGATGTCGATCTGTGCGCCCGGTACTGCGGACGCTACATTGAAGGCGTCAAGATCGGGCCATCGCCGGACTGGTTGAAACAACGGCTTGAGGCGCTGGGCGTTCGCTCTATCAACAATGTCGCCGACGTTACTAATTACGTCATGCTTGAACTCGGCCAGCCGCTGCACGCATTCGATGCAGATACGTTGGAGGGGGGCCAAATCGTCGTTCGCCGGGCGAATATCGACGAGAAGTTAACCACGCTCGACGGAATCGAGCGCGCACTGAATCCGTCCATGCTGGTGATCGCCGACGCTGTTCGCCCGGTCGCTCTTGCCGGGATCATGGGTGGTCAAGATACGGAAATTTCCGGCAAGACGAAGAACGTATTTCTCGAAAGCGCTACTTTTACTCCCCTGTCAATTCGGAAGACCGCGCGCACCCTTGGTTTGGCGACAGAGGCTTCGTATCGCTTTGAGCGCGGCTCCGACATTGAAATGGCGCGCTTTGCGTGCGATAGAGCTGCGGCCATGATTCAGCAGCTGGCCACAGGAACAATATTCAAGGGCGTCATCGACACTTATCCGGCCGCAAGAAAGCCCATCGTGGTCGAACTGAGGCGGCCGAGGATCGCCGCTTTTCTTGGGTCGCCAGTCGACGACCAAATCGTCGAGAGGATCTTCGCGAAGCTGGGATTCCGCGTGAATCAGGTGGCCGGAGGATGGTCTGTTGAAGTTCCTGCCTTCAGGGTTGACGTCAGCCGCGAGGAGGACCTGCTCGAAGAGATCGCACGCCACCATGGCTTCGACAAGTTTGCTCCGACACTACCGGCGTGGTCCGGTTTTGGCTCGGGACTGCCACGGTATTCCATGGAAAAGTCGCTGCGTGCCCTGCTTACCGGCAGCGGTTATTCGGAAATCTGTGGTCTGTCGCTGTCCGATGAGAAGATCGAACATCGATTCCGTCCCGATGTCATTCCGGAAAGACTCACAAACCCGCTTACCGAGGACGCCTCGGTACTGCGGATGTCGTTGCTCCCCAGCGTGCTAAAGGCAATTCAATGGAATCTAAACCACGGTATTCGCGACCTGCAGTTCTTTGAGTTGGGCAAGATCTATCGAAAGGGATCGGAGCGGCGCGCATTGATTCTCGCGGCCACTGGGTTCCTGCGTGAGAAAACCATCCACGAATCCGCGCGCGAGTTTAATTTCTACGATTTGAAAGGCGACGTTGAAGCGATTCTGAGGTCCTTTGGCGTGGATATGACGATGGAGAGGACCGGCATGCCCTCTTCATATCATCCTGGGCGCTCGGCACGGCACGGCGATTTGGTGATGATGGGAGAGCTTCACCCCGAATGTACCGAGCCGTTCAAAGTGCGCCAGCGTGTTTATATAGCTGAATTTGACATCGATGCCGTTCTGGAGCATCGCGAAAGACGCCAGGTCCAACCGATTCCTCGATTTCCGTCGATTCGTCGCGACTTTTCGCTTCTGTTGGACAGATCCACGCGATTCTCAGACGTCAAAGCCGCGATTGAGAGCGCGAGGATCCCGGAACTTGTTGAAGTTGGGCCGTTCGACCGGCTTGAAACGGGATCATTTCCCGAATCCAGGTACAGCCTGGCGATTTCGGTCGTTTATCAATCTTCGGAACGTACACTCACTGACAGTGAGGTTGAACAATTTGACCAGCAGATTTTGAAACTGCTTGGCCAGCGCCTTGGAGCGCAATTGAGGAGTTGAGTGATGGCTGACGGCAAGTTCGACGAACTGGAAGCGCGAATTTTACAGACAATTGAGCTTCTGAAGACTACGCGCAGGGAAAAGGACCTTCTTGAAAAGGAGCTGGCCAGTGCGCGCCGTCTTGCAGCAGGACTCGAGAAGGAACTAGCTGAATTCAGGCGCGAACGCGCGGTCATTCAGGGTAAAGTCGAAACATTGCTTGAAACGTTGTCGGAACTGAGCGAGGAAAGCCTTGTCTAGGCCAAGACCGAAGAGCATCGACGTCGAGATCTTCGACCAGAAGTATTCCATCTATCTAAAGACTCCTTTGTCGGAGAACGAAGTTCGCCGGCTCGCCGACGATTTGGACAACCGCATGCGGGAAATTTCCGCCGCAGCCAACACTGCCGACTCGCTGAAGGTTGCGGTCCTGGCGGCTCTGCACCTGGCCGAGGAACTGGCGTCAGTCCGCCGCAAAGGCGACGAGTGGACCCGGGCGTTGGAAGAGGTCTTGAAGAAGTAGCCACGCTTCCTCTACAATTTCCCCACCCTGCGAAGAGCGTGATGGTCTCCACTAATTTTGAACCAATGCTTATTTGATAGGGAGTCTGCGTTTCGTCGTGGTGTGCGGGCCTAACCCCTCGGGGTACCAAGGCCCCCTAAAGCGCGAACAGGACACCCACCTGTGTAGCAGGTTCAAATAAGGTGAGCCACACGCCTTCTGCGGGGCACCAGCCGATAGTGGCTGGACTGCAGACGCGCCGTCCATGGCAGGGTCCGACTTAATCCATGGGGACCCATAGATCCTTATGAAAATCCTCTTTATTGGCGACACGGTCGCGCGTGCCGGTCGAATGATTGTCCACGGCCATTTGCGGCAAATCCAGAGGGAATACGAGATCGATCTCACAATCCTGAACTGTGAGAACGCGGCTAACGGGTTCGGAATTACGCCCAAGATTGCAGATGAATTATTCGACTGGGGAATCGACGTACTCACGTCTGGAAATCACGTGTGGGACAAGAAGGAAATCCTGCCATACCTGAACAACAATACGAGAATACTGAGGCCGGCGAACTACCCGCCCAACAATCCGGGCCGCGGCACTGCGGTTCTGAAAACGCGGAATGGCGAAGAAGCGGCCGTCATCAACCTTCAAGGACGGGTATTCATGCCGGCAACCGACGATCCTTTTCGGGTTGCTGACCAGGAACTGGCAAAGATTCCGGAGCACGTCAAAGTGATCTTCGTGGACATGCACGGTGAAGCAACTTCCGAGAAAGTGGCAATGGGCTGGTATCTCGACGGCCGTGTTTCGGCCGTCATAGGCACTCATACCCACATTCCGACGGCTGATGAGACGATACTTCCGGGCGGAACCGCTTATTTAACCGATGTCGGGATGTCGGGACCGTTCCACTCCGTGGTAGGAGTAATGAAGGAACAGGCAATCAACCGGTTCCTGACGCAGATCAACGATCGGTTCGAGTCGGCTTCAGAGGACCCGCGCCTGCATGCTGTGGTAATCGCCGTGGACTCGAAAACGGGCAAAGCGCAGACAATAGAGCGCATCCAGCGGCGATAGGCCGCTCGCTATATACTGAAACCTTATGTTCGAAAACCTTTCTGAAAAACTGCAGCGTGTTTTCAAAAACCTTCGAGGCGAAGGCCGGCTCACCGAAGAACACGTCCAGGAGTCGCTAAAAGAGATTCGCATCGCCCTGCTGGAAGCGGACGTCAACTTCAAAGTCGTCAAGCATTTCACGGACACGGTCAGGGAAAAGGCCCTGGGGCAGGAAGTGATGCAGAGCCTCAGTCCTGGACAGCAGGTTGTAAAGATTGTCCGCGACGAACTCGTCGAGATGCTGGGGGGATCGAACGTTAAACTGAATTTCGCCTCGCAGCCTCCGACTGTAGTCATGTTGGTCGGCCTGCAGGGTTCAGGCAAAACAACGTCATCAGGGAAACTTGCGAAGTGGCTTGCAAAGAATGGCCACAGACCCATGCTGGTATCAGTCGACGTTTATCGGCCCGCGGCCCGAGAGCAGCTCAAGGTGATTGCGAAGGAGATCGGCGTAAAGCTCTACGAGGGCAATCCGGAAGACAAGCCGCTGGCTCTCTGCGAAGGAGCTTTGCGCGAGGCCCGCAATACTGCTCACGATGTCCTAGTAATCGACACCGCTGGGCGGCTTCACATCGATGAACCTTTGATGAACGAACTTCGGGAGATAGAGGCGAAGTTCCAACCGAGCGAAATACTTTTCGTAGCTGACGCCATGCTTGGCCAGGACGCTGTGAAAAGCGCGCAGCAGTTCCATGAGCAGCTTGGCTTCAGCGGCTTCATCCTCACGAAGATGGATGGCGATGCCCGCGGTGGCGCGGCGCTCTCGATCAAGCACGTCACCGGCCAGCCGGTGAAATTCGTTGGGACGGGGGAGAAGTACGATGCCCTGGAACTATTCCATCCAGACCGGCTCGTGTCGCGAATCATCGGGATGGGTGACGTTCTTACGCTGATCGAGAAGGCCGAAGAGGTTGTCGATAAGAAGAAGGCGCTCGAACTCACCGAGAAAATCAGGACCGACACGTTCACACTTGAAGATTTCCGCGACCAGCTCAGGCAGATCCGAAAGCTTGGCTCGCTGGAACAAATCCTCGGAATGCTGCCCAGCATCGGCCCATTCAAGGACGTGCAGAAAGCAAAGGTTGATGAAAAGGAACTGGTCCGGATCGAGGCGATCATCGATTCGATGACGCCCAAGGAGCGCCGGAATCACCAGGTCATCAACGGCAGCCGCCGCAAGCGAATCGCCAAGGGGAGCGGGACTAGCGTTCAGCAGGTCAACCAGCTTCTGAAGCAATACGTGCAGACACGGCAGATGATGAAGGGGATGAAGAATTCGTTTTTAGGAAAGCGGATGAAGGGCATGAAAATGCCGCAAATGCCCTTCTAGGCGAGAATTTAGAAATTCAGCCTGCCTTTTGCGTGGCTTTTAGCTATAATTTCAAGGTTTTACATAAGGAGGCTTACCTTTTGGTAGCAATTCGTCGGACCCGGATCGGGTCTAAAAAGCGTCCGTACTACCGGATTGTGGTTATTGATAAGAGGCGTGCCCGGAATGGCCGCTTCCTGGAAGTCCTGGGTCAATACAATCCAATTGCGAATCCCGTTCAGATGGAAATCAACTCTGAGCGCGCTCAATACTGGCTTTCAAAGGGCGCTGAACCGTCCGAGACTGTCCGCAGCATACTGCGAAAGAAGGAGATCGTGAAGTAACCACCAGGATTTCAAGGCTCTTTCGGTCCCTCATCCAGTTTTCATATTACTTGTAGCTCAATTTCGTAGCGCTAGGCACAAGTCGAGCGGAGGTGGCTGATGAAGGAGCTTATTGAGCAAATCGCGAAAGCCCTGGTCGCTAATCCCGATCAAGTGTCGGTTCGGCCTATTGAAGGTGAACAAATAACCGTTCTGGAACTGAGAGTTGCGCAGAGCGACCTCGGCAAGGTAATCGGAAAACAGGGGAGAACGGCGCGTTCAATTCGAACCATTCTTGGCGCAGCAGGCATGAAGCTGAAGAAACGTTTTACGCTTGAAATCCTGGAGTAATACTTCATCAGTCAACTAGAGGCTCCCTTCATTTCCATCGCCCGGATCACCAGGACCCAGGGTCTTAAGGGCGCCGTAAGAATAGAAGTAACGCTCGAAGAGGATGAAGTATTTGCACCTGGGCGCAGGGTGGTTGTGGCGGCCAAGGCCGGCGAAAGACATACTGAAATCGAATTTTTCCGCAGACAGCACGGACGATTCATTATCAAGCTTCGCGGACTGGACGACATTACTGAGGCCGAAAAGTGGATCGGCGCCGAGATCAAGATTCCGGCCAATGAACTTTTGCCGCCAAAGGAAGGCTGGTTTTACAAGTTTCAGTTGAAGGGATGCCGCGTCTTCAGCGACAGCGGCGAGTATCTTGGTGATGCTGCCGACATGATCGATTCGGCCGGCGCCCAGATTTTAAAAGTCGTCCATGGTGACAACGGCGGCCAGGGCGATGTAGAACTGCTGATCCCATTCGCCGAGCCGTACATAAAGAAGATCGACCTGGATCAGCAGCGAATCGAAGTGTCGTTGCCACAGGATTTACGGGAACTGAACAAGTGACGTTTGACGTCATTACCATTTTCCCGGAATTCTTCAGGGGCCCTTTCGATTTTGGCATCATCAGGCGAGGCCGCGAGAAGGGTCTCATCGAAACACGGGTCCGGGATCTCAGGGAATTCACTTCGGATCGGCATCGTACCGTCGATGATCGGCCGTTCGGCGGTGGCGAAGGAATGGTTTTCAAGCCCGAACCGATTTTTGAGGCCGTAGAAGCCGTTCGGGTGAGTGACCGGGCAGAAGTAATAGTGCTCAGCGCAGCCGGCCGCAAGTTTAGCCAGGCCGACGCGCTAAGGTTTTCCAGCGCCCCCCAGGTTATTCTGATTTGCGGGCGCTACGAAGGAATCGACGAGCGCGTTGCCGAACATCTGGCAACCGCTGAGATCTCGATCGGAGATTTCATTCTGTCGGGCGGCGAGATTGCAGCTGCGGTCGTAATTGACGCTGTTACGCGCTATGTGCCAGGCGTTGTTGGCAAGGAAGAGTCGATTTTGCGGGATTCGTTTTCGGACCCGGCAGAACCGCACCAGCGAGTGGAACATCCGCACTATACAAGGCCAGCAAGTTTCCGCGGCTGGAAGGTGCCCGATGTTTTGATCTCGGGCGATCACGATGCCATTCGAAAGTGGCGCGACGAGGCCGCTATCGTAAAGACGAAGAAAAACAGGCCGGATTTATTGACGAGGTAGTTATGAATACATTGGACAGGGTGGAAAAAGAGCAGCTTCGATCCGATCTTCCGAATTTCAGGCCGGGCGACACTATCAAAGTGCACGTAAAGATCAAGGAAGGCGATAAAGAGCGCATTCAGGTATTCGAAGGTGTCTGTATTGCGCAAAAACATGGTGGCGTGCGCGCCACCTTCACGGTCCGGAAAATGTCCTTTGGACACGGAGTGGAACGCATTTTCCCTCTCCATTCCCGCATAATCGACAAAATCGAGATCGTGCGCTCAGGACGCGTCCGGCGCGCCAAGCTGTATTACATACGCGAACTCCGCGGAAAAGCCGCGCGTATCAAAGAGGCAAAGGTCGCGAAGTAGACATTTCGGCATTCGAACTTTCGGATTTCGGATTCAGGCGCACTTCACTGAGCTCGCCAGACCGAGATCCGATAGCCGAAAGTCGAAATCCGAATCTTCATGGGTCGCCTTCTTGCCATAGCTTTCATTCTCTTCTGTTTTGAAATTGGGATATTTCTCGTGTTTGTGCCCTGGTCGGCACTATGGGAAAACAATTTCCTGCTGGATTATTCGCCTCTACTCCACCAGATTCTCCTGAATAACTTCGTGAGGGGAGCTGTTTCGGGTCTAGGCGTGATCGACATCCTCATCGGACTCGCCGAACTGGCAGTCTTCTGGAAGTCGCTTCGCATGGTCGATCACAGCTCAGCGGAATAATGATCCGCTACTACGTCACCGATCGCAGGCAGGGCGATATCATCGCTTTTGCAAAACGGGCTATCGATGACGGTGTCGACATGATTCAGGTCCGCGAAAAGGACCTTCCAGCCAAACAGCTCCTTGAGATCGTTTCTCGGATCCGGGACCTCGCCAGCGGGAGCAACACCAAAGTCCTTGTCAATGACCGAGTTGATATTGCCGTAACGACAGGCGTCAGCGGAGTCCATCTCCCCTCGAACGGCTTGCCGGCTGAACGCGTGCGGCCGCTTGTACGGGTGCTGGGCGTTTCCACGCACTCCGTGGAGGAGGCGATTCGGGCAGAAAAGGCCGGTGCGGATTTCGTCGTCTTCGGACCGATTTTTCAAACGCCAGGGAAGACTCCGGCGGGGTTCGATACGCTTCGCGATGTGGTCGCGGGCGTAACGCTTCCGGTCCTTGCCATCGGTGGCGTGACAATGGCGAATGCCGCTCAGGTCCTCGATTGCGGCGCTGCAGGAATTGCCGGCATTCGACTATTTCAGATTTCAGTGTAGACTTTTCGCATGTATTGGACGCCGATTCGAAAACGTGTTGTTTTCATATTCTTCCTTCTCGTTCTCCTCACTTCGGACTTCATTCGGCCACTGCCGGCGCAGTCCACCACAACGCTCAGGATCTACCTGGCGCGACATGGGGAGACGGACTGGAATGCGGAGGGCCGGCTTCAGGGAGACA
>CAMAWS010000093.1 GCA_945861845.1 Candidatus Sulfopaludibacter sp. SbA3
CGTCGTGGCCGCGAATGATGAAATACGCCAGATGCGGGAGTCGATTGTTTCGATGAGGGAGCAGCTCGACGTCAGGGAAGGAAGCTTCGAGGCAAGGCTTCGCGATGCCGAGCTTCGGTACTATCATGAACAGTCCGAACTACGCCAAACGATCGCATCGCTGCGCGAAAGGTTAGAAGCGCTGGATGAAGCCATCAAGAAAAACACCGGCGCGAAGCCCCCGGCCGCGTCGTAAGCCGCGACTCGCCGAGCTATTACTCGATGTGTCCAACAGCATTGCTGTTGCGGGCACGCTGGGCGATTCGCTGGATGCCCTCGTCAATCTCACCGTATCGGCCATCGGCGCCGAGCGTGGTTCGATCTTCCTGAATGATCCCCGGACGCGCGAACTCTACACGCGCGTTGCCGCCGGAAAGTCCAGCCGCGAAGTGCGGATGCTGAACCACCTTGGAATAGCCGGATATGTATTTACCCGCGGCCAGGGCATCATCATTCCGGATGCATACAAGGACGAGCGCTTCAACCCGGATGTCGATTCGAAGACGGGCTATATCACGCGAGACATCCTTTGTGTGCCGCTACGCACGCTTACGGGCGACATCATCGGTGTATCGGAGCTGCTCAACAAGAAGGGCGGCGAGTTCACACCCGGCGATCTCGAACTGCTCGAAGCGATGGTCAAGCAGGCGGCGATCGTCCTGGAAAGCCGCCGAACCGCCGAGGAAATCGAGCTTGACCGGCTGCAGCAGCTTGAGCTGTTACAGGCGGTGTCCGAGATGTCGACGGAAATCAAGCTCGGGACGCTGCTTCAAAAGCTGATCGGAACCATCACGAAGATGCTCGACGCCGAGCGATCGACGCTGTTTCTCAACGATGAGAAGTCCAGCGAACTCTATACCGAAGTCGGCGAGGGACTGGGAGCGACACAAATCCGTTTTCCCAACCACGTCGGTATTGCAGGAACTGTCTTTACGTCGGGCGTGAGCGTGAATATTCCGCATGCGTACGCGGACCTCCGGTTCAATCCCACGTTTGATAAGAGGACAGGCTTCTTTACGAGGTCGATTCTCTGCGTCCCGGTCATCAACAAGGACGGCAAGACGATCGGCGCAACACAGGTGTTGAACAAGCGGGGAGGGGCCTTCACGGCACAGGACGAGGCGCGCCTGAAGGCGTTCACGTCGCAGATCGCAATTGCCCTGGAGAACGCGAAGCTCTTCGACGATGTTCAGAATATGAAGAACTACAACGAGAGCATCCTCGAGAGTATGTCCAGCGGGGTCATCACCTTGAATGAGGACCGAAGGGTGATCACCTGCAACGTCGCCGGCCTGAGAATCATGAAGGTGCAGCCTCATCAAATCCTGCAGCGGCTTGCCCATGAGATTTTTACGGAGTCCAACAGCTGGATCGCCGAGAAGATCGCGCTCGTTGAGGAGAAGCAGGCACAGGATGTAACGATGGACGCCGATATGGTCGTAGGGGATGAGAAGGTTTCGGCAAACGTAACTGTTCTTCCATTGATCAACACGAACCGAAAGAAGATGGGCTCCCTTGTGATGATCGAGGACATTACGGGGGAGAAGCGGCTCAAGTCGACCATGTCGCGTTACATGGATCCGTCCATTGCCGCGAAGCTGCTGCAGTCCGGGGCCGAAATTCTTGGCGGACAGAGCAGCATGGCTACCGTCCTTTTCTCCGATATCCGCAACTTCACGACATTCAGCGAAGACCTGGGGCCGCAGGCGACAGTGAGCCTGCTCAACGAGTACTTCACGATCATGGTAGACCTCATCCAGGCCGAAGGCGGAATGCTCGACAAATTCATAGGCGACGCGATCATGGCGGTCTTTGGAACTCCGATCGCTCACGACGATGATGAGGACCGCGCCGTGAGGGCGGCAATAGGGATGCATCGGGAATTGAACGCGTACAATGGCCGGCGAATATCCGAGGGCAAGAAAGCGATTGATATTGGAGTCGGTATCAACACGGATACGGTTGTGTCCGGTAACATCGGCTCGCCGCGGCGGATGGACTACACGGTAATTGGAGATGGCGTGAACCTGGCTTCACGCCTCGAGGGAGCCTGCAAGCAATACCACGCCCGGTTACTTGTCAGCGAGTACACGTTCAGGAAGTTGCGCGGCACCTATCGCAGCCGCGAGATCGACCGCGTGGTGGTGAAAGGCAAGACACAGCCGGTCGCGATATTCGAGATCATGGACTATCACACCGAGGATTCGTTTCCGAACCTGATGGATGTGACGAACAGTTTCCGCCACGGCATCAAGTGCTATCGTGAACGCCGATGGGACGAAGGTATCAAGGCGTTCAACGAAGCGCTCAGCATGCATCCCGAGGATTTCCCCTCCAGCATGTATCTCTTGCGCTGCGAGTATTTCAAGCAGTTTTCACCCCCGCCCGAATGGGACGGCGTGTGGATCATGGAAACGAAATGACCCCCCTGAGAATTGAAAATTGATTGTTGATTAATGATTAATGCGCTTGGCAGATCAGTATTTATCAATCAGTTTTCAATTCTCATTCGTTAGGAAGGAATTTCCATACGGGTAGCTACCCAAATACATTCCGCAGCA
This sequence comes from Candidatus Sulfopaludibacter sp. SbA3, assembly GCA_945861845.1. GTDB lineage: Bacteria > Acidobacteriota > Terriglobia > 20CM-2-55-15 > 20CM-2-55-15 > CAMBFR01. Next base: position 2,601 of record CAMAWS010000093.1, read on the forward strand.
CGAACAGGATGTTCGCCGGCCGTTCCGCCAGGCGCCGCATGTACCATGGAAACCATGCTGGTCCGTAACTGATCAGAATCCGTCCGCGATGGCCGGTTCCGGCGAATTTGCGCAACGCGGCGTTGCAAATTCCATACAGCATCTGGATTTCGTAGGAATCATCAGGAATATACCGGTCGCGGGCAAGGTTCACGACCTTGCCGAGCAACTTCTCATCATGAGTGGCAAAGCCGGCCCGCGCATTCTTCTTCCGCACCGCGTCGAGCAACACGGCGCTCAGTTCAAGGAAGTTGTCATCAACATCTTTCTTCCTGGGAAACGCGCGGTCTGACGGCTCACGATAGGCTCCCTTGACCAGGCGAATTCCCGGCTGCAGCGGAAGAAGAGCCTTCAGATCGTTGCCTGTCCGGCGCAGGTAGCATTGAAGGCAGATCCCTACGTTTCCGAAATCCCTCCTGAGCCTGCTGTAAAGCTCCAGAGTCGTATCGACGTAGTCCGACTCTTCCATGTCGATCCATACATAGTTCCCGAGCCTGGATGCTGTTTTCAGGATCGTCTTGATGTTCTCGTAGCTCAGCTCTGTGCTGATGTCGTGCCCCACCTGCGTCGGCTTCACCGAGATCTCGCAGTCGATGCCCGATGCCTGGATCGTTTCCAGGACATCACAGTACTGCCGGGTGACCCGGCGGGTTTCGTTCACGTCGCGCACGTTTTCGCCGAGATACGTCACGAAGGCTCCGATGCCTTCGGATTGGAGTTTATGGGCGGCCCGGAGCGCGGAGTCTACATCCTCGCCTGGCATGAAACGCTTCACGGCGCGCTTCGCGAAGCCGAATTGCGGCAGACGCTTGCGCATCCACTGGTTTTTGGAAGCCTGAAGGAGAACAGTACGAACGAGTCCCATGACTTACAGTATCGCCGCAAGCCGAAACGGCACGTCAAAAAAGTAAGGAGATTTTGCTACTTGCTGGATGTCAGACCAAAAAGAACGTCGAAGCTATTCTTGCTTGATCGCAGGGCTCCGTCCAGACTCCTGAAAGACTCGTTTGTCCAACGTGTGTAGCGCAATCCAGGCGGGACATGCACGAACCCGACGCGAAAGTCGGCACCGCCTCCCACGCGCTACTATTGCGACACAGATACGGTGACGTTGCCCGAATAATTCGATCAAATTCACCGGAATTGTTCCGGAGATTTCGGGGAAGTCAGGATCCCCACATGTGCTCAGGAGGATGGATGATGGTTTCCTGCAGGTCCAGGATGGAGGCGGCGTCATCAAGGGCTTTGGCCTGGCCCTCATCGACCATGGTTTGAAGGACGGTGACCTGCCCTGGTTTCAGGAGGCTCTGCTCCAATGCGGACTTCCAGCTTGAGAATTTTTCGGGTGGCAGGGGATCCGTGGGATCGAATCGTGTGGGATCAACTGGTGTGTTCATGTCTCTATTAAGTGCCTCGCGGCTCATGGTTTCTCCTGTCCTGGAGCTTGGCACTATGGACCACAAAGAACTGTGCACAATTACACATCGGGTGACACCGGACTCTACAGTGACCCTCGGCGCTTGAGGGACTGGACGATCTCATCGAGTTTGGCCAGAAAGCGTGACCGCGCTTTCTTGTCCATGGGCGTTGGACCGCCATGCATTTCACCCATATTTCGCAAGTCTTGCATCAGCTCCCGGGTCGCGACTGCGGAACCGATGTTTTCTGAGGTGAATTCCACGCCCTTGGGACCTAAAGCCCGCACGGATTTCTTCACGCATCGGTCGGCAAGCAGAATATCGGCCGTAACAACGATGTCGTTCGGTTTGGAATTCTCGACGATCCAGTCATCTGCAGCATCGAAGCCGCCAGTCACAACCACCATTTCGAAAAGTGAGCTAGCTGGAAAGTTCAGGCGTTTGTTCGCAACAAGTACAACGGGAAGTTTGTAGCGCTCAGCAACCCGGTAAACTTCATCCTTGACGGGGCAACCATCGGCGTCTATGTAGATTGTGGTCATCACGACAGGCGGGGTTCGTAGCAGGGCATGGCAGGACGCTCCATCTCAGACGTTCAGAGATACGGTGACGTTGACCGAATAATTCCCACCGGAATCGGAGGGTGTTCTTACACACCAGGCGCAACGATTGTGGCGGTAGCCACAAAGCGATGACCGATGTTGTCGACCATGACGCCAAAGCCCTCCAGCGTTCTAACGCCGAGCAGCGTCATATCGCCGGGTTCAGCAAAAACGACTTCATCGTTCGTTTCATAGCCTTCGGCGCTGAGAATGGCATAGCCCACCTCCCGCTCGATCCTTTGCTGTGTGGCTGTGGCAAACACTCTTTTTCGGCGGGGCGTAATTCCGGCGCTTTGCAAAATCGTTCGAGGAAGCCACGTCAGCTCCGAGCCAGTGTCAACCAGCGCTTCTATAGGCTGAGTCTCAAGTTCCTCCCGCTTTGGATTGCGGGCAACAACATTGACTCTGAACATGCTCATGGCCAAAGAATACCATGTGGGCCTGCACGAAATCGGACCTGCGCAGAATAACTGGAGTGATGATCGTGGGGCGGTCTTGGACGTCAAAGACCGCCCCGTAGCCGCTAGAAGTTCAAGCGGGCGCCGATGGTGATCTTCCGATCACCGCCAGCCGTCGTTATCCGTCCAAAGCTGGTGGAATTGATGCTCAGGTTCGCAACGGTTGGAGGAGCGAAAATCGGATGGTTCAGCGCGTTAACCGCATCCGCCCGGAATTCAAACTCCTTCGTCTCCGTGATTCGAATGCGTTTGACCAGGTTCAGGTTGAGGGAAAGGGAATTGGGACCCTCAAGCCATCGCAGGCCCATATTCCCGATCTGCCCCGGAGCGGGATTTGTCAGGAGAAGTTTCCCCTGGGCGTCCGTAATGGCCCTGTTGCTGAATGATCCACTGAGCGCATTGAGTGCGGAGACCGAAGCGGCCGACGGATCCGTGACCTGTTGAATGCCGGGGAAGTAGATGACGCCGTTTGCCACCTTTGTAACTTTCCCGGAGCTCTTTGGGAAGTCTCCAACGATGTTTGGGGTGCTGACGCTTGTAGCCTGCGTCATTGTCGAAAGAGGAGCAAACACGCTGATGGGAGCTCCAGAGAACCAACTCAGGATTCCACCCACCTGCCAGCGCTCAACAATGCGCTGAACGACTCCCGGGGCGTTTGCGAGGAACCGGCGATTTGGCCCAAATGGCAGCTCCAGCGTTCCGTTGCTCTGGAAGCCGTGAGTGCGGTGGAAACCGAGCAACGCCTTGTTCAAGGACCGTTTGTTGGGGTCGCGATAATCAATCGCTGTGTCGTTATCGTTTTCGCCCAGAGATCGGCTGAATGTGTACGAACCCTGTGCGGTGAAACCTTGAGACAACCGTTTGGTTACCTGGAGCTGCATCGAGTGGTACGTCGAGCTGCCCGGATTCGCGTTCAGTGTGACGACACTGAACTGCGGATTGAGCACAAAGAAATTCTCCGGGAACAGGCCGCTGTTTCGAACGAAACCGCCGCCCTTGCCCGTGATGGCCGTGCTCGAGTTCAGGAAATTCGCAAGCTGGCCGATATTGCCATTCGCGATAAACGCCCTCGTGCTCGTGAAGGCGCGCAAGGCGGCGGATCCGGTTATCGTAGTGCCATTAACGACACCCGCTCCCGGAATATTGAGTCCCCTGAGCATCTGATCGAACATCGGGGCGTTGCCGCCAGCGCGCGTCACGTTGAACGCATCCAGGAACTGGTTCTTGAAAACATCCACCGTGTTGAGCTGGATACCGCCCCACAGGCTCGTGCCCTTTGTTCCGATATAGGCGAGGTCCATTGTGAGGCCCTGGCCCAGTTCCCGCTGTATGGACAGGTTGAAGTTTTGAATATACGGGTCCCGGCGATCCCGGGCATACGCCTGAATCGTCTCCGCGCGCGTCCCATCCAGCGGAGAGGTCTGGAGTGGTGAAAGCTGGTGCGGTATCGGCAAAGTCGCGTTCGCCAGTGACAGGTAACCGGCCTGCGTGAAGGTGACACCGTTGTTGCTGCTGCCCTCGAATGTTCCCGGAGGACTTAGAATGCCGGCCACGGCAGACTGCGCATTCTTTAGAGGCCCTCCGGTATAGCTCCAGCCGTATCCACCGCGAAGTACGGTCTTGTCTTTTCCAAACCACGGAATCGACCAACTGAAACCGATCGACGGAGCATAGTTGGTCCATGTGTTGGGATAGGCCAGTTTGTCCGGATTCGGCGAATTCTTTCCGACGAACTCGATAGTCGTCAACGCGCCACAGGAAACTCCGCAGAGCCCCTTTTCACCGCCGCCAACCGGTACGCCGGCCCGTCCAAGGCGCTCATAGGGCGTTCCAAACCATTCCCAATGAATGCCGTAGTTCAGAGTGAAGTCCGATCGCATTTTCCACGAGTCTTTTGCGAACCAGGCAAACTCGCTGGCTCGCCAATCCCGAAGCCTCATTTTGACTCCGTCGGTGTAGCCGACGAATGCTGGGTTCTTCGGGTCGCGGAGATCCCAGCCCTGCCGGATGCTGGCAATGGAGCCGGAAAGGTCGGTCAGCAAATTGCGCGCGGTCGTCTGGTTGTTGGCGCTTAAGCCCGGAATGCTGACATTGTCGATACCCTGCACAGCCGGGCCGCCGGCGCCGAACGTCACGAGGGGCGTCATATTGGTGTCGTTGCCGCCGTTCGTATATCCGAACCGCCATTCACCGCCTAACTTGAACGCATGCGTCCCGTGGCTCCAGCTGAGCGTGTCCGCCAGGCTGTAGGCGGGACTGTCCGAGAAACTGGTGGTGCCGGCATTGAAACTCGTCTGCTGGTTCAGGTTCGTATCCGGGAAGAGCGTAAACACCGTGTTGTAAGCGATTCCATTTTTCTGGGGAAGGGCGGCAAACGCCTTCTTGCCCTGCTCGTTGGGCTCGTCACGTTCGTCAAATCGGCCCACGTACCATGGCGCCCACTGGTATCGCAGCGTTGTCTTGTATCCGCCGCGCAGCTCGTTCACAAGGTTGGGAGACAATGTGGATACGAACGACGTTGTGAACACTTTCGGCCATCGCCAGTTCGCTCCGGAGTTTCCACCTGGCCATCCGGGGAGGCCTGCCTGCGTTCCCTGGTTGAGATTCCGCTCCCACGTGTAGACCACGCTCAGCTTGTGATTGGCGTTGAAGTTGTGGTCGATCCGCGTATTGAACTGGTCGCGATTCAGTTGATCGGATTGATTGCCGGCGCCCGAGGAGTCGAACCCGCTGATGCGGCGAGTCCACCGGATTCCCGCAACGTTCAGGCCGTCGCAATTCGTGCCGGTAGCCGTCGGTCCGCAGGTGGTGTAATCGTTCGGCATCGGCATGGCGGCAAGGACCGAATTCTGGACCAGGCCGGTCGGATCGAATCCCGGGCGGAACGGATCGCGATTGAAAACGCTGAACTGCTGCAGGTCGGCCGTTGCGTTTGCAGGCCTGACCGCATTGCCATTGCGATCCACCGTCGGGCTGTTCCCGTTGGCGTTCTGGTTATCCGCGCCAGGGAAAAAGCGGAATACGCCCTGCCGCGCCTGCGGCGTCAGCACAGCTCCTACGAAAGTCTGCTTGAAGATGTCGCGTTGTTCGTCCACCAGCACGAAGAAGAATGTCTTGTTCTTGAAGATGGGCCCGCCAAGACGGCCGCCAAACTGGTTCCGGTTCTCCCAGTCCTTTTGGACGCCATTAAAGTTATTGAACCAGTTGGACGCGTAGAGCGCCGAGTTCTTGTTGTTCCAGAAGAGGCTGCCGCGGAACTGGTTCGATCCCGAACGAGTGACCATCTGTACCTGGCCTGAACCGCGTCCCGCCTCGGCATCCACCGGCGCGGTAATGACGCGCACTTCCTCAACCAGGTCGGAACTCGTGTACGTGACCGAAAATGCGCCGTCGAGGTATCTGCCGTCGGTCACCACGAAACCGTCCCGCGTCGTATTCACCGCGCTGAAGCGCCCGCCGGCAAAGATGCCGGTATCGCCTTCAAAACCGCCGAGGCCCGAGCCGGCAGTGTTCATGGCATTGCTGACGCCGGCGCTGGTTGTGACCAGGTCCATCACATTGCGGCCGCCGAGCGGAAGATCACGCACCTTGTATTCGGGGAGCACCGAGCCCACCGACGATGACGAAGTTGCAATAAGAGTGTCTGCCGCAACGGTGACTTCGACGGCCTGCGAGACAGAGCCCACCTGGAGCGTGAAGTTCAGCCGCACCTGCTGCGATATGCCAAGCGCCACACCTTCGAACGCCGCAGTCTGGAAACCGGGAAGCTCGGCACTGACCCTGTAGGCGCCGGTCTGTAGACTCGCAAATTGGTACGCGCCGGCTTCGTTGCTGATCACGGTGCTGACAATACCGGTCCCGGTGTTGGTAGCCGTTACCGAGACGCCCGGTATCAAAGCTCCGGTTGCGTCCGAGACTGTGCCGCCCAAAGTGGCGTTGCTCGTTTGCGCAAAGGCCTGATTGGAGACAACAACACACATTACGAGCGCTGCGATGAAAGCAAACTGTTTCACGATTTCCTCTCCTTAACTGGTCAAGACGGTAAACTCAAATCATCCTGAATGCGCGTGCAGTATATTGAGGCACGGTGAGTTCTGCAATACAACGCTCGGCGCGGCGGCGTTGGTTCTACCTGTGGGCGCGGGGCTTCAGCCCCGTGCCAGGCT
>CAMAWS010000094.1 GCA_945861845.1 Candidatus Sulfopaludibacter sp. SbA3
GCGAAACGCCAGGACAGTCTTCACATCGCCCGGAGTCTCCATTGTCCCGATCATTACACCACAGCATTCGTGAGGATAGGCTGCCTCGGTGTGATCGTAAATCTGGCGCAACAACTCGGGATTGATCTTCAGCACTGGTACATAACCTCGACTAACCCGCCATTGAAACGAATCATCGTGTCTGCAAACTGATCCAGCGGGATGGCGGTCCCCGGAGGAGCGAAAGTGATCCACAGGATGCGGCGGCATTCCTCTGTGACTCTCGTCCGCATGGAATCGGAAATCGGGCTGCCGAACGGGCCTTCCGCATCGACCAGCAAGGGGAAGTGCGCAAGGTTCAGACGGTCACGGCCGATCCCCTCGTACGATTCGCCTTCCTGCCCAATTCGCCAGGCGATGGGAGGCTCCAGTCGACTCGCGTCGTAGAGTCCCATCGGGAAGAGCATCCTCAAAGAGAAGTAATTTACCAGATCCACGGCAGAGTTAATAAAGTAGAGGCCTTTGGATTTGACTGCGCGCCGCAAAAGCGACTCGGAAGATGGCCTATAGCGCGTCGGGTCGACGCCGGACTTGTGGAAGATTCCCCGGATCGCGCGGACTGCTGGAATCTGGCCGGTAGGAACGTCCTGGTACTTCGCCGCGTATTCACCGGCGAGCCCATTCAGCATCTGCTTCAACTCCGTGGACGATTCCTGTACCCGCACCCCATCAATTTCCAGGATTCCCAACTCAGCGGCGCCCTGCAACTCCGGATCGATCACGATAGACTCAAAGGCCATGGCCGCCATTGTAAACGAAATGAGCGGCAGGCGAGCAAAGCTCCCCTCCTTGGATAAGGAGGGGTGGACGCGACCTCAGGAAAATGCTGCGGAGCTACCTTTGATCAGGAGCGGACGGGGTGGTTGGGTCAAGAGATTCCTTTCTTAATGGCTGCGCCCTATCGGGCTTGCATTCGCAGCCGCTCATGGATCAGCACCACCCCGTCTGCGCCGCTTCGGTGGCTTCGCGCCGTTTTCTTTTTGGCGCAGCCACCCCTCCTCACCTGAGGAGGGGGGCTTTGCTCACACCTTTCTGGACCTTAAACGGCAGCCGGGAAATATAAGCTCTCTTGCCTATGGATGAGTTTTTCGGACCCGGAGGAGTTCTGGAGCGGCGGCTAGAAGACTATGAATTCCGGCCATCGCAGATCCGGATGGCCGAAGCTGTTCATGAAGCCCTCGAAAACCAGAACCACGTGATCATCGAAGCGGGCACGGGAACCGGGAAAACGATGGCTTACCTTCTGCCGGCACTCCTCTATGGCCGGCGCCTCCTGGTATCCACCGGCACAAAGACACTCCAGGACCAGATCTTCTATAAGGACATTCCCCTTCTTGAAAGCGCCATCGGCCGGCCGATTCGAGCGGCTTACTTGAAGGGCCGCAACAACTACATCTGCAGGCAAAAGCTCAACGCGCAGTTTGCCGAGGGACTCTTCACACCCAAGGAGCTTCCGGCATTTCGTGAAATTGTCACATGGGCCGATCGGACCGAAACCGGTGACCGCGCCGAACTCGGAAACATCGGCGACGACCTCGAACTTTGGTCCAGGATCGATGCGCGCCGCGACAAGTGTATCGGCTCGAAATGCCAGGATTTCGATCGGTGTTTCCTGACGCTGATGCGGCAAAAGGCGATGGAATCCGACATCGTCGTCGTGAACCACCATCTGTTCTTCGCAGACCTTGCCATCCGCAAGGACGACGTCGCCGCTATCCTCCCGGACTACACTGCCGTGATCTTCGATGAAGCACACGAGCTCGAGGACATCGCGACTGAATATTTCGGTTTTCACGTCAGCAACTATCGTCTTCATGAGTTTGTTCATGATGCGCGCAAGCTCGCCGAGGGTTCGGAGACCACACTGGATGGTGAGATCGAAACGATCTCGCGTGCTTCCGACCGGTTTTTCAATTCCTTCGCGATGCTTCGCGAAGGAAAACATCCACTGGGTCCCCTTGAAGGCATCGACGGCCTGATCGGCGCTCTTCAGGACGCGCGCCGCAGTCTCAAACGTCAACACGATTTCGCCGGCGAATGGGAGCGGATGGCGGGACGCGCCGGTGAGATTGCCGACGAGCTGGAGGTTTTCCGCGCGGGTACGCTTGAAAATTTCGTTTCGTGGATCGAACGCCGCGGGCGCGGAATATTCCTTGAGGCATGCCCCATCGACGTCTCCGGAATGTTGCGAGAACGTCTCTTTGAACACCTGCCATCGTGTGTACTCACATCGGCAACGCTGACGGTGGGTGAATCGTTTGACTACATCCGCAGGCGAATCGGATTCGAGCAGGGCAAAGAACTGCAACTCCACACGGAATTCAATATACGAAGCCAGACGCTGCTCTATCTGCCCAAGGCCATGCCCGACTACAGGCATCCCACTTACCTCAGCCGGGCGGCCGAAGAGATTGGCGCGATACTTCGCGCATCGCAGGGCAGGGCGTTCGTGCTCTTCACCAGCTATCAGCAGATGGAAAAAGCGTTCGAACTCCTGTCCAATGATCTTCCATTTCCCTGCCTTGTCCAGGGTCGCGGCGGCGGTAAAGGCCGGTTGCTGGAAGAATTCAAGGCAACGCCAAATGCCGTTCTTTTTGCGACGTCGAGCTTCTGGCAGGGTGTGGATGTGAAGGGAGAGGCCCTCAGCGCAGTAATCATTGACAAGCTGCCGTTCCAGGTTCCAACCGACCCGCTTGTCGCGGCCCGGTCGAATCACATCGAACGCGACGGGGGAAATGCGTTTTCAGAATACCAGGTGCCCAATGCAATACTGCGGCTGAAACAGGGATTTGGCCGGCTGATCCGGTCAAAATCGGATCGCGGTATTCTCGCAATCCTGGACAACAGGCTGACAACGAAGCCTTACGGCCGAATCTTCCTGGCCAGCATGCCGGATTACGAGGTTACGGACGATATCGAAGATCTTGTCGAGTTCATGAATCGCGCCCGGTCCCAGACATCATAAAAGTACTTTACAATACAAAGCACTTCGCATATTCTGGACCGCATGCTGAAACGAATTGCAGCCATCACATTCATTTTTGTCTGTACTTCAGTGGCCTGGGCCGTCCTGGGCTCCACCATTTACTATCGCTCTAACGTGCCCGCAGAAACTCTTCGCGACAGTGTCAGCAGTACCTGGGGAGTACCGCAGGAGCAGAAGCCTCCGACGGCGTCCTATACCGAGCGTGTGGAACGCATCGAGAAGACCATCGAGGACGGAAAATCTGTTGAGCGCCTCACACAAGTGGACACCTCAATCCCTCGGCCATTGGAAAGCTCAAAGATTGACGTCGATCTGCAGTTGGAACATCGTCAGAAAGGCCTCCTCTGGTTCAGCACATACCAGGTCGCGTTCCGAGGGACATACCGCTTCCGCAACACGACCGGGCAGGCCAAATCCGTAAACTTCAGTTTTCCATATCCGGCAAACCAGGGCACTTACGATGATCTTGTCTTAACGATCAATGGAGTTCCGGCGCCGGACGCCAATGCCGCCAATGACGGAGGATCCGTGGCGGGCTCGAAATTTATGGCTCCCGGCGAAACGGTCGTGATTGCTGTTGGCTACCGTTCCCAGGGTCTCGATCGCTGGACGTACAACTTTCAGGGACAGCCGGCACACATCCGGGACTTCGACCTGAATATGACCACCAATTTTGCAGCGATCGATTTCCCGGAGAACACGCTGTCTCCTCTCAAGCGGGAGGAAACTCCCAATGGCTGGAAGCTGAACTGGAATTATTCAAGCGTGACAACTTCCTACGCGATTGCCATGGAGATGCCTCGCACGCTGCAACCAGGCCCGCTTGCGGGACAGATCAGCTATTTCGCTCCGGTCTCCCTGTTCTTTTTCTTCTTCCTGATGTTCATTATTACTACTGTGCGAAACGTCAATCTGCATCCGATGAACTACTTTTTCCTGGCATCGGCTTTCTTCGCCTTCCATCTGCTGCTCGCCTATCTGGTGGACCATGTCTCTGTTCACACGAGCTTCGTGATCTGTTCTCTCGTCTCAATATTTCTCGTCGTGAGTTATCTCAGGCTCGCCGTTAATATGCGATTTGCACTCGTCGAAGCCGCAGGCACGCAATTCGTGTTCCTGGTCCTGTTTTCCTACGCTTTCTTCTTTCAGGGTTTTACCGGGCTGGCAATAACAATTGGTGCGATCATCACACTGTTCGTCGTGATGCAGGTGACGGGCAGAGTCAACTGGGGAGAAAAGTTCAGGACATGAAATCTGACAAGGTCGTATCGATCAACGACAGAGCCTACGACAACCTCAAATACATTCGCGAGACCATGGAGCGCGCGGGCTCGTTTACTGCGGTTCCGGGATGGGGCGGAGTCCTGATGGGAGTGAGCGCGCTGCTGACAGCGTTCATTTCAAGCCAGCTGCCGTCGAGAAACCTCTGGTTCGCGGCGTGGCTCGGCGAAGCGATGCTCGCCTTCACCATTGGCGCCTGGGCGATGATTCAGAAGGCCAGGGCGGTGAAGGCCCCGCTTCTGTATGGTCCGGGCCGAAAGTTTGCTTTGAGTCTCTGCCCGGCGATGATCGCCGGGGCCGTACTCAGCGTTGTTTTCTACGCGAATGATCTCTTTCACTTGATGGCGGGAACGTGGCTGCTCCTGTATGGAGTCGCCGTGGTGACTGGTGGAGCATTCTCGGTTCGAGTCGTTCCGATCATGGGCGGTTGCTTCATGGCGATCGGAGTGTTGGCGCTCTTTGCGCCATTCTCGCTGGCGAACCTGTTTATGGCCCTGGGATTCGGAATTCTCCAGATTGCTTTTGGAGTCGTCATCGCGAGGAGATACGGTGGCTAAACAAAACAAAGCCGCGGCGCCTTCAAAGCCTCAGCCCGCGCGGGCCAAGCCGGCGCAAAGCCAGGCTCCAACGCTTGACCGGTTGATCCATGAACCCATGCGCCTGGGAATCGTCAGTGCGCTCGCCGTCAACGAGACGTCGAGTTTCAGTGAATTGAAAGACCTGCTGAAGACGACGGACGGGAACCTCAGCATCCACGCCCGGAAGCTCGAGGAAGGCCGGTACATTTCCTGCAAGAAGTACTTCGAAGGACGTGTACCAAAGACCGAATACCGGCTGACAGCATCGGGCCGCCGGGCGCTCGAAGCTTATCTTCAACACATGGAAGCCCTGATTCACGCAGCACGCGAGAAATAACTTTATGAACACACAACTTGATACCTTGGCAATCCAATCCTCCCAGAAACAGAAGCAGACGGGAAACCCGTCCTCGGGCAGTTCCAGAGGGTGATTCTGGCTGAACTCGACGGGCCTCGCGAACGAACACTCAAACTGCAATTTCTGGGGGTGTGAGCGCCGCCATCAGCCGGCCATCGGGCTTTGCACATAGACTCGCCTAGCCGCGTAGCGGCGAAACACTTTAGCCATGGGCGTCAGCCCGTGGTTGACGCAACGACCAAACATCAGCACTGTAGGGGCGACACAGCACGATACTTGCATGCTGTGTCGCCCCGCCGGGGCTGGTCATAACGCCACTGCTTGAAACCACGGGCTGACGCCCATGGCTAAAGTGTTTCGCCGCTACGCGGCTTTCTTGTGCAAAGCCCGGCCATCGACTCGATACGCTTCCATTCGTCGCGGACGGCTGACCGTCTATGACCCGCGCATCCCCAAGGCATGCTAGATTTGTCCTGATGCGCATTACGGAAATATTTTTCTCCATCCAGGGGGAATCCTCCCACGCGGGGAAACCGTGCGTGTTCGTGCGCCTGACGGGATGCTCATTGCGATGCGTCTATTGCGACACGAAGTATTCATATGCAGGCGGGCGCGAAATGGAACTGGGAGACGTGCTGGGCGAGGTTGCGCGGTATCCCGCCAAGCTTGTGGAAGTCACGGGCGGGGAGCCGCTCGAACAGGAAGCAGTGTACCCGTTAATGACTTCCCTGCTCGAAGACGGATATACGGTCATGCTGGAGACCGGCGGCCACGTCAGGATTGATCGTGTCCCTGCCCCGGTAATCAAGATAATCGACATCAAGTGCCCGGACAGCCACGAAGGCCACTCGGTCTGCTGGGAAAACATCAATCTGGCCTCCCCGCATGACGAATTCAAATTTGTGGTCACCTCCCGCAGCGATTACGAGTGGTCGAAGGCGGCCTGGTCTAACCGGCTTCAAGGATTGCCAAACACTGTCCTTTTTTCGCCGGCGCACGATGATTTACCTCCCGCAAACCTGGCGCGCTGGATTCTTGAGGATGGCCTTCCCGTGCGCCTGCAACTTCAGATTCACAAATATATTTGGGGGTCTGAAGTACGAGGAGTCTGACCCAGTTACCCTTTGACTTTTTCGCGCTAACCCATGTAAAGTTCGAGACTTGACCATGAATGCCAAAAGAAATAAGCCCAAAGCTGTCGTGCTGATGAGCGGCGGAATGGACAGTTGCGTTACAGCTGCAATCGCCAGCCGGGACTTCGAGGTTGCCGCGCTGCATGCGAGCTACGGGCAGCGAACCGAACAGCGCGAAGTTCAGTCGTTTCACCGGCTGGCAGAGCATTTCCGAGCGGTTGAAAAATTAGTGGTTCGTCTGGATTATTTCTCGGCTATAGGCGGTTCGAGTCTGATAGATTCCGCTATTCCCATTCATGATGCAGACCTTGCTAGCCGTGACATACCGAATACTTATGTACCGTTCCGAAACTCGCATTTTTTATCCATCGCGGCGTCGTGGGCTGAGGTTCTTGGAGCACACAAAATCTTTATTGGCGCAGTATGGGAGGACAGTTCGGGTTATCCCGACTGCAGGCCGGAGTATTACGACGCGATGAATGCAGTCATACGCGCCGGAACGCGGCCATCAGCAGAAATCACTGTCGAAACGCCTTTGATCTATCTATCCAAGCGCGACATCGTCAAACAGGGTGTCGAGCTCGGCGCTCCGTTCGAATTAACGTGGTCTTGTTACCGCGATTCCAATGAAGCGTGCGGCGTTTGCGACAGCTGCGCCTTGAGGCTAAGGGCCTTTCAGGAGGCGGGGATTGTGGATCCAATCGCTTATGCAACCGTGCCGGAATATGCACGAATTTAAGTTCTAAATTTTACGGAGGATTTCAATGAAAGCTGCCAGCAAAATTCTGCTGTTCCTCTTTGTAGCGACGCTCTTCGCGGTTCCGTCATATGCGCAGACTGGTTCCATCGCTGGAAAGGTCATCGATACGGAAGGCAGGCCCCAGGCCGGCGTTACGATCGTGATCGAGCGCCAGGGCATTGCAGGCCGGTATCAGGTCAATAGCGATGCCCGCGGCCAATACACCCACGCCGGACTTCCGACAGGCGCCTACAAACTGAGCGCTACAAGAGAAGGCAAGACACTCGCCACACTCGACAACATCCGCGTTACGTTCGGCGGAACGACAACTGCCGATTTCGATTTCAAGATTCTTTCGGCCCAGGCTAACCAGGACGAAGCCCGTGCCCAGATCGAGGCGGAAAAGGCCGCTGCCGAAGCCATGAAGGCTTCATTCGAGGCAGGCCGGCTGGCTCTGACAGCCAAGAATTATCCCGAAGCGGTCAAGCTGTTTCAGGATGCCGTCACGAAGGATCCAACCCAGCACGTCATCTTCGCGAACCTTGCCGACGCGCATTCCGGCGCCAGGCAATACGCCGAGGCTGCCGAAGCCTACAAGAAGGCCATCGAACTGAAGCCTGATGAAGGCGCATATCACAACAACCTTGGCATCGCGCTCGGAAACGCAGGCAAGGTGGAAGAGGCCAGTGCCGCGCTTCAGAAAGCGGCCGAAGTCAGCCCAACAACCGCCGGCCAGGCTTATTACAATCTTGGCGCAGTGCTGACCAACCGCGGACGCACCAAGGACGCTGGCGATGCTTTCAAGAAAGCCATCGAATTCAGCCCCGACATGGCGCCAGCGTACTATCAGCTCGGTATCTCGTACTTCGGTTCGCCGACAACGATTCCCGAGGCCGTTCCTGTCCTGGAGAAGTTCCTGTCAATGCAACCGACTGGTCCGGATGCCGACGCCGCCAAGCAGCTCATCGAAGCCGCAAAGGCTTCGGCCCCGACCGGCTTCACAAGCGACGCGCGACGCGCAGAGGAAGCCAAGGCCGCCGAGAAGGCCGTGGCGGAGAAGGCTGCGAAAGAAAAGCAACAACAGAAGCAGCAGAAGAGATAGGATGACTTTTGAACGCCGGATATCGCATGTGACACTGTTGGCATCCGATATCCGGCGTTCAATATCCGGCATCTCTTATGTTTTCCTCACGTAATATCCATTTCGTCATCCTCGGTATCATCCTGGGCGCAGCTTCCGGCTATATTTTCGCGTTCTATCAGGTTCAGCGAAACGTGCCGGCAGCCGTGACGCCAGGTGCACCGCCCAATGCAACGCCAGGCGCCGCAAATGCTCCCCAGGATCATCCGGACGTCACCGCCGAGCAGATGGGCGCGTTGTTTAAGCAGGCGATCGATAAGAATCCCGGTGATGCCGAGTTGATGACCAAGTACGCAGAATTCCTTTTTAATCAAAGGAAGTTTACAGAGGCGGCGGAGTGGTACAAGAAAGTGCTGGCGGTAGAACCCGGCAACCTCAATGTCCGGACCGATATGGCCACGGCATTGTGGAACATGGGCGACACCAAAGGCGCAACAGCCGAGTACCAGGCCGCCCACAAGATCGATCCCAACCACGTGCCCACTCTCCACAATCTCGTCGTCGCTTACATGGATGGGGGCGGCGACCTGAAGCAGGCCGCAGAACTGTTGAAGCGGATTGAAGAACTCGATCCCAAGTATTCAGCGTTACCCGGACTGCAGGTGAAGTTAGAAGAAAGGCAGCGCCGCGGTAAGACCGCGCAGTAACCTGATGCGATTGCTGATTCGCGTCCTGCTGGTCTTCTTCGTGATCAGCGCCTTGCTTTCAATCGTACGCGGACTTCTCAATCCAACCACGCCAAACCGGCGCCAGGCTCGCGGGAACCCTCCTCCGGGGGGCAGGCTGATAAAAGATCCCATCTGCGGAATTTACGTTGCGGAGTCGAGCGCTTTGCAGTCCGGCGATAATTATTTCTGCTCGGAAGAATGCCGTCAGAAATTCATCGCGGCAAAAGCGTAAACTGGCCAGTGGGCGCGGGGCTTTAGTCCCGTGCCAGGATCAAACAGACATTTCTGGAAC
>CAMAWS010000095.1 GCA_945861845.1 Candidatus Sulfopaludibacter sp. SbA3
ACGGCTGGCCCTGGAGTTTTCGCGGCTGACACGCCTGCCGATGGCCATCCTCCCCACGCCGCATACGAAACGCGGAGGCCCCATGAAACAATCCCCGAATGCGGCGCCAAGGTTTGTATGGCTCGGCGGCATCCGGACGGACAAGGGATTCCCGGCGTTTGCCGAAGCCATTCTTTCGCTTGAGCCCGAACTGCGCTCCGGTTGCATTGAATTCGTCATCCAGTCTAACCTTGACAGCCCTTATGACCTGGAAACTGCTGCGGCCCGCGACCGGCTTAAATCCGCGGCGTTTCCGGGAGTAAATTTGATCGAGCGGCCGCTGAGCGGCGAGGAATACACGGAGCTTCTGTTCAGCGCTAGTGTTGTCGTGATCCCGCGTCTTCTGCGGTTGTTTCGGTCGCAAACATCGGGACCGTTCGTTGAAGCCCTGGCAGCCGGAAAGCCGGTTGTAACGACCGATGGCAGCTGGATGGCCGACCAACTGAAGCGTCACGGAGCGGGAGTGACTTTCAAAGACCAGGACCCGGTAAGCCTGGCGGCGGCAATGCGCACGCTGGTGCAGAATTATGAAGAGTTCAGGGTCCGAGCTGAACAGTCTTCAGAAGAGTGGTCGAACATTCATAATCCGGATCGCCTGTATGACATTCTTCACAGCGCCGGAACAACGATGAAAGGTTTATAGAGACATGTCGCGGATTTTGATTTCGGGCGGTTCGGGTTATATCGGCTCGGTTCTTGTCGGTCATCTGCTGGGTGCGGGTCATTCGGTGACCGTGCTCGATCGTCTGATGTGGGGGCAGCGCAGCCTGTTCGGCTACTGCCGCGACCCGAAATTTGATTTCGTCTTCGGCGATGCCCGGGACGAGCGCGTCTTGTCGGGCCTGGTTTCCGCCCACGACATCATCATTCCACTGGCGGCGCTGGTTGGAGCCAAACTCTGCGACCAGGATCCGATCTCGGCGCAGGCGGTCAATTACCAGGCCATCGAAACGCTTATCAAGCTTAGAAGTCCCAGCCAGCCAGTGATCTTTCCGTGTACCAACAGCGGCTACGGCACCAGGAGCGGGGACATGTTCTGCACGGAGGAGACGCCGCTCGAGCCGATTTCCGTTTACGGCGTGACGAAGGTCCAGGCGGAACGTTTGCTGCTCAGCAACCCGGGAACAATTTCGCTCAGGCTCGCCACGGTGTTCGGCGTGTCTCCGCGCATGCGCCTCGACCTGCTGGTGAACGACTTTGTCTATCGGGCCGTTACCGATAGGTTCCTGGTCCTCTACGAGCGGCATTTCAAGCGCAATTACCTTCACATCGATGACGTTGCCGGGGCTTTCATTCACGCCATTGACCATTTTGACCAGATGAAGGGCGAGGCCTACAACGTAGGGTTGAACGAGGCCAACCTTTCCAAGGAAGAACTCGCGCTGAAGATCAAGGAGCATGTCCCTCAGCTATACATTCACAATGCCGAAGTCGGTTCGGATCCGGACAAGCGCAATTACATCGTGTCGAATGAAAAGATCGCCAAGAAAGGTTTCCGTGCGTCGAACTCGATCGACAAGGGCATTCGCGATCTCATCAAGGCATATCGAATGATCCAGGGTTCAGAGCTTTCCAACGCATGATCATTTCGCGAACACCTGTCCGGATCAGTTTCCTCGGGGGTGGCACGGACTACCCGGAGTATTTCGCGAGAGAAGACGGCTACACGATTTCCGCCACCATCGACAAGTTCTGCTACATCACGGTCCAGGAGCTCCGCGATTTCTTCGATCACAAGCTGCGAGTGAGCTATTCAAGGCTCGAGCTCGCGCGCGAAGTGGACGACATCATCCATCCCTCGGTGCGCGAGTGCCTCCGTTTTCTGGGCATCGACAGGGGAGTCGAGATCCATTGCATGAGCGACCTTCCGGCGCGAACCGGCCTGGGATCATCTTCTGCCTTCACGGTGGGTTTGCTTAACGCGTTGTATGCGTGGCAGGGAAAGTTTGCCGCCCCGCAGCAGCTGGCCGAGGACGCCGTTCACATTGAGAGAAACATGATCAGGGAACGCGTGGGTTTGCAAGACCAGTATGCTTCCGCGTTCGGCGGTCTTCTGCACATCACGTATACGAGGAACGGTGGGGTTCATCTGCGGGCTATTCCACTGGCGTGCGAACGCCTTGAAGCGATTGAAAAGCGTTTGCTCTTGTTCTATACGGGTCTGCAACGGAACGCGTCCGACATCCTGGAGGAACAACTGGAGCGGACCAGGAGCGGCGAACTTCAAGGCCCGCTCAAGGAACTGGTGGCCCTGGTGCCTCGTGCGGTGGAAGTTATTTGTCACGGCAACGACTTGTCCGAGCTTGGCCGGCTTCTCCATGCCGGATGGCTTATCAAGCGGCGCCTTTCGGCAGCGGTCAGCACGGACATGATCGATACCTGGTACGAAAGAGCGCGATCCGCCTCGGCCGTGGGCGGCAAACTACTCGGCGCCGGAAGCGGGGGTTTCCTGTTGCTGTACGTCGAGCCCGAGAATCAGGACAAAGTGCGCCAGGCGCTATCGGATCTGCAGGAAGTGCCGTTTCGATTTGAGAGCCAGGGCAGCACAATACTTTTCAGTTCGCGATGAAGAAAAAAGTCTTTCACGTCATAACAAAACTGGAGCTGGGTGGGGCCCAGGAAGTGACGCTCATGACTCTTGAGCGCCTGCCGCGCGACCGCTATGAGCTTGGGCTTGTCACAGGTCCGGAAGGCCTGCTCGTTGGCCGCGCAAACGAAATCGTGGGCCTGAAGCGAATCTGGATGCCGTCGCTGGTTCGCGAGATCCGGCCGGTGCAGGACCTTGTTTCTTTCGTGAGCCTCTGGCGCCTGTTTTCGCGAGAGCGCCCTGATGTCGTGCATACTCACAGCTCGAAGGCCGGAATTCTTGGCCGATGGGCCGCTTGGGCTGCCGGCGTTCCCGTCATTTTTCATACCGTGCACGGGTTCAGTTTTCACGACTATCAGCCGTGGCTGGTTCGCAATATCTACCTTGGCTTGGAAAAGTTGACGACGAAGATCACGACAAAGACGGTGGTCGTCTCGTATGCGAACGCCGATAAGGGCGAAAAGGCCGGTGTCTTTACTCGCAACGAATGGGTGCTTTGCCGGGATGCGATCCCCGTCGACCGGTTTCTTGTCGAGGGCAAGCGGCGGGCGAAACTTGCGGACTGGGGAATTGATTCCAGCAAGCTCGTCATCGGAATGGTGGCGTGTTTGAAGCCGCAGAAATCCCCGGTCGATTTCATCGATGTCGCGGCTCGCGTGCTTTCCGAGCGCAAGGATGTTCATTTCGTCATGGCGGGCGATGGCGAGTTGCGAAGTGACGTCGAGGCCCGGATTCGCGAGCGGGGAATCGAAGCCAACGTAACCTTGCTCGGGTGGCAGCAGGACATGCCCGAAATTTATCGCAATCTGGACATTGTCGTCCTGACGTCCTTGTGGGAAGGTTTACCGTGCGTTTTCTCGGAAGCCATGGCAAGCGAGCTGCCGATCGTCGCGACAAACGTGGATGGCGCCCGGGAAGCAATCGTGGATGGAGAGACCGGCTACCTGCACCAGCCTCACGATATTGAGGGCATGGCGCGGTCGGTACTTGAACTTGTTCGTAACCCGGAGCTGCGCCGCCAGATGGGCGCGCGGGGAAAATCGCGAGTCGCGGAGTTCGACATCGGAACTTCGGTGAATCGTTTGGAGCAAGCGTACAGGGAATGTTGCTCTACGTCGTAGCGTTCGTTCTAAGTTCCATATTTGCGCTTTTCTGGACGCCGGTAATGCGGCGCGCGGCCCTGCAACTGGGTGTGGTCGATCGTTCGGATGGCCGCCTGAAGAACCATGCCGAGGATACCCCGTATCTGGGCGGACTCGCCGTTTTCACCGCGTTTCTCCTCACTGTCGGCGTTCTTACGGATTTCGAACAGGAAACACTGGGACTTCTTCTTTCCGGCACTATCGTCCTGCTGGTCGGCCTGATCGACGACTTTGGCGCTTTGACTCCCTATCAGAAACTGCTGGGCCAGACGCTTGCCGCGCTCGTCCTGGTGAAGTCGGGGACGTATATCAAGCTCGAGTTTCTTCCGCTCTACATCGCCATTCCGCTCACGGTGCTCTGGATCCTGGCCGTAACCAACGCCCTGAACATCATCGACATCCTGGACGGGCTGGCCACGGGCGTCGCCTCGATTGCCGCAATCGCCATCGCGATTGCCAATTCGATGGCCGGACGTGAATCTGTGGCGTTTCTTGCCGTTGTGCTTGCGGGCGCATGTGTCGGATTTCTGCGTCACAACTTCCAGCCGGCGAAAATCTATCTTGGTGATACGGGCAGCCTGTTCATCGGCTTCATGCTGGCGGCCTTGTCCATGAATGCCGGCTACACCCGGATTAATCTGCTTGCGGTAATCAGTCCGGTCCTTATTCTGGGCATACCGTTGTTCGACCTCGTTTTCGTCATGTACATACGGTGGCGGAAGGGAATCCCGATTACCAAAGGAAGCCCGGACCATTTCGCCCTTCGACTCCGGCGCTGCAAGCTTTCGGTCCGTGAAACCGCCGTTACAACCTACGTGCTGACAGCTGTACTGGGTGCGGCCGCGCTTGCCATGAGCCAGGTGCAGCTGGAGTGGGCCGTGGCAACCATGGGCGGCATCGTATCGCTGGGCTTCGTGATTGCTTACCTCCTGATGAAGGTAGACATGACCGCATGAAGCGCGTGGTCATCATCGGAGGTGGCCTGGCCGGGTTAAGCGCGGGCTACCATCTGCGCGAGCACGATCCGCTGGTCTTCGAGAAGGAATCCGCCCTCGGCGGTCTTTGCCGGTCTTTCGTGCAGGATGGATTCACGTTTGACTGCACAGGCCACCTGGTTCACCTCAAGAATCCCTACACGCGCGAGCTCATCAACAACCTGCTGCCGGAAGTCTTTCGGCCCCACGAGCGGCTGGCGGCCATTTATTCGAAGTCCGTGACCACGCCGTATCCGTTCCAGGCGAACACCTACGGATTGCCGCCCCAGGTGATCAAGGAATGCGTGCTGGGGTTTATCGCCACGCTGAACAGCCAGAATGGAAATCAACACGCCAACTTCCGCGAATGGGTCTTGAGTACGTTCGGCGCCGGCATCGCCGAACATTTCATGCTGCCGTACAACGAGAAATTCTGGAAGGTGGACCTGCGGGAGCTTACGGCGGACTGGGTGAGCTGGTCCATTCCCAAGCCGACGCTCGAAGAGGTGATTAACGGCGCGCTTGGCCTGACGAACAACGGGATGGGTTATAACCCGCGGTTCATGTATCCAAAGCGCGGTGGAATCGAGTGTCTTCCGCTTGCGCTCGCTACCGGTGTGACCAGGATTCACAAGGAGCACACGCTTCAGTTGATCGACGCGAAGAAAAAGTTCGTCAGGTTCCAGAACGGCAGGGAAGAGCCGTTCGACACGCTCGTGACGACAATCCCACTGCCGCTGACTTACGAACTGCTCGCCGATGTTCCCGATAGCCTGCGGCAGGCCGCGCGGAAGCTTCGCGCAATCTCAGTCTTGAATCTGAATATTGGCATCAACCGGCCGCGGATCAGCGACCAGCACTGGATCTACTTTCCGGAAGGCGAGTACGTCTTTTCGAGGGTCGGTTTTCCGAGCAACTTTTCCGACTCCGCCGCCCCGCCGGATACGAGCTCGATGTACATCGAGATAACCGGGGCGCCCGGAGAACGGCCGAATGTCGAAGCCGCATTCGAACGATCGATTGCGGACCTGCAGCGCTGCGGCCTGCTTCAGAAAGACGACCGAATCCTGACCCGCAACGTCATCGACATCCGTTGCGCCTACATTGTTTTCGACCGTCACCGGCAAGACCATTTGAAGGACCTGATCGAATACCTCGAACACCGCGGCATCCATACCGCAGGCCGCTACGGCCGATGGGACTACTACTCGATGGAAGATTCGATTCTGAGTGGGAAATCCGCCGCGGATGCGATAACCGGTGGACTATCGTACTAATATCTGTGGGCGCGGGGCTGAAGCCCCGTGCAAAGATCAAACATGAAAACAATTTGGACCTTGGCACGGGGCTCAAGCCCCGCGCCCACAGCCAGTCAGCCATAAATAGTTACCCGATGTCGATAATCTGGTTCAGTGTTTCGCAGGCGAGAGCATACGAATCCTCCGGCACTTTTTTCCACGGATGCGGTTTCGCATTTCTGGCCCGCCAGTCGAATGACTTCGGCTGATTGCCGAGGAAATAACTGGCCCCACCTTTAGGGCGTTTGAGCTTCACGGCGAAAGGGTTGGTATCGTTGAAGGCCGCCGTCGTCAACGGCAGGCCAATCAAGATTCCCGTGCGTTCATTGAATGTTTTCGGGGACAGCACAAGCAGTGGGTGCATATCCTTCATTTCCCGCATTTCCCGGCCAGCCTGACGATTACAGTTGATCCAGATCATGTCGCGGCGGTCAGGACACCTCATTGCCGGCACGGGTGGCCGCCATCGCTTCGCCACCGTGCCGGCCTGGATCGAATACCGCAAGCTTTTGCACAAGCGTCAGTAGCGGTTCGCCTATTGGCTTGATCAGGACATTGGAGTCTTGTGCCGAAACCTCAACGGGCTGGCCCACCTTGAATCGAGCTGATTTTGCGACCGCCGATGGAATCCGCACGGCCAGGCTGTTGCCCCATTGCTGAAGCGTTAGGGTTGCGATCTTGGACACGGTGCACCTCCAATGTATAAACAAGTATATACATGCCTTTCGGAATCGACGTAATGATTTCTGCAGAGCGGCGAGTCTTGACTACCCTCTGCGTTGGCTGGCCTTCCTCGATGTGCGGCACTGCAACAATCGACATCCGCTGCGCCTACATTGCTGATCGTCACCGCTGGAGCGATTTCACTTCCGCTCTCAGTTCTTCGACGGCAGCTTTCAACAATTCGTTTACGTGCCGCAGTTCCGCGGTCCGCTTCTCGACCGCCTTCATGGCGAGAATCAGGATGCCATCGATGTCGCCGGATGTGAGGGTTGTCGGTGTTCCGATCGTGCCGACTTCGTCGTGCCCAAAAGCGGCGAAAAAGTCCTGGGCCATCGGGCCGTAGTGGCGGTATTGCTTCGGGTCGTTGCCGATGTAGTTCCAACTGGTGACTTCCAGGTTTTGAATCTTACTGAGCACGTCTTCAGCATCGACCGGCCGGAAATTCTCCTTCTTTGTTCTGTCGGAGGCGAAAGTGAAAGCAACCTGCCCTTCGATGACCGTGACCGCGGTATTACCCAACCGGATCTTGTTACTGGCATTCACAGTGGCGCCGTTGCCGATGGCTGTAGCGTTCGTTAAATTGCCGGTCGAAACATCGGCGTTGTAGCCGACGGCGGTGTTGTTGGCGCCGGAGGTGTTGTTGTTGAGCGCCCCGCCGCCGGACGCCGTGTTGTAGAAGCCGGAGGTGTTGCTGTCGAGCGCCTGGTACCCGGTGGCCGTGTTGAACCCCCCGGTGGAGTTTCCGTCGAGCGCCCGGTACCCGCTGGCCGTGTTAGAGCCGCCGGTGCTGTTGGCAGAGAGCGCCTGGTACCCGGTGGCAGTATTGGAGCCGCCGCTGGTATTGCTGCTGAGCGCCTGGTACCCGCTGGCCGTGTTGCCGTTGCCGCTGGTATTGCCGTTGAGTGCCTGGTAGCCAGTTGCGGTGTTGAGATCGCCGGTGGTGTTGGCAGAGAGCGCCTGGTATCCGTTTGCCGTGTTGGAGTCGCCGGTGGTGCTGGAGTAGAGGGCCCTGTAGCCGCTTGCCGTGTTATCCAGTCCAGTGACGTTGGCGTAGAGCGCCTGGTATCCGCTTGCCGTGTTTCCGCTGCCGGTGGTGTTGGAGTAGAGGGCCCTGTACCCGCTGGCAGTGTTTCCGTTGCCGACAGAGTTGAAGTAGAGAGACTGGTACCCGTTGGCCACATTCTCGAATCCGGTGGTATTGGAGTAGAGCGCCTCGGCCCCAATGGCAGTGTTGAAACTGCCGGTCGTGTTGCTGGTCAGCGCACCGGATCCGAGCGCAGTGCGGAATAGCGTGGCCGAGTCCGTAGTGACGTTGGGATTTGTAGCGCCACCGGATGCGGAGATCGTGAGGCCGTTGCCCGACGGTGTGATTGTGATATTTGTCCCGGCAATCAGCGTGACATTGTCCTTCAGGGAATTGATGCTCTTGACCACCTGTCCTGCCGCCAATTTCGCTGCGGTAACCGATCCGTCCGGAAGTTCGCCGGCGGCCGTCACGCTTGATGGAACGCTGATCGGGAAGCTGGCCATGGACCCGCTTTCGATGGCGAGGGCGGTGGCCGCGAATTGCGCTGATGGCGACTCGAAGGCGATGAACGAATAGTTGGTTCCGGTTGTTTCGCCGGTCAACGCAAAGAAGTCCCTGGCGAACGCCGCGGTATGTGTTCCCGGCGCAAGCGTCAGGTTTCGAGTGGCAAGCGCCGTTCCGGTGGCGCTTCTTAATGTTGCCGCGAGTGTGGCCGAAGCCGTTCCCGTATTGACGATGGCGAACCCGACATCCAGGCCGTCGCCCACATTTCGAACTCGGGGAATCGTGAACCTGCTCAAGATTGCCTCGCTCGCCGATACGCCGGCGCGCGACTGGAGCAGCGTGCCGGCGCCATTGGTCAGATCGAAATATGCCGATGCCGACACGGTCCCGCCCGTCGAGACGATTCTTGCCCAATTCACGGTGAGAGATGGGGCGGTTGCGGCGGTGATGATCATGACGCTGTTCGCCGGCAGATTGACGGAAGTGAAACTGCCGGTCACGGTGGGCAGTGTACTCAAGTTTGTTGTCAATAGCAGAGTCGACGCCGTTCCATCCTGGTTGTAAAAGTTCCCCGAGACAGTAGCGGCGGTACCGGCCTCATTCACGACCTGAATCACGGTCTTGTACTTCAAGGCGTTCCCGTCGAAGGCGCCGACAGCAATCTGCGGAATGATTTTCGTTACCGTTTCACCGGTACCCTGGGCATGCGCGACTGGAGCCCTGAAAGTAAAAACCCCAAAAACAACAGCCATAAGAGCCGCACGCGCCCCCGCTATCCGAATCGTTTTCCCATCGAGCATCAGAACCTCCTGAAACCACGGATTAGATGAAGGGCGCCGAGATGCATCAAGCAAAAACGCCCATTCCGACCTGTGGGCGCGGGGGG
>CAMAWS010000096.1 GCA_945861845.1 Candidatus Sulfopaludibacter sp. SbA3
GAAGTAGGGCTCCCAGCGAATGCCATAATTCACAGTCACTCTCGGCGTTGCCCGCCACGTATCCTGCCCGTAGAGACCGATATACCACCGGTGCGTCAGCAACAAGGCAGGTCCGGATTGCAGGAAGGTGTTTACCTTCCCCAACAGGAAATCCCCGAGCGCTGCGCCGGTCTGCTGCGCGGAGATGGTAAAGCTTCCGGGCGAACGAACGTTGGATACGCCATTGGAATATCCGCGCGAGACGACGCCTCCGAAAGCCATCTGGTGGGATCCGCGAATAATGCTCAGGTCGTCGCTGACCTGAACGTTGTAATTATTGAATGTCGAATTGGTGCACGTGCCGCATCCAATACCAAATGCGCTTTGAACGCTCAAGACCATGTATTTCGGAAGGTAACTATACGTATTGATGCCGACCTCGCTGGGGGCAAAGATCGAGGCGCCAAGGCGCCCGACTTTTGTCAAAGCCCCAGCCGCGCGGAACGAGTTCACCGTGTTCGGACCGAGCAGATACGTAGAGCCGAGGGTGAGGGCATGGGAAATGTTGCTGTAGCCCCTCTGATTCGAAGCCAGCAGATTCTTCGTTATCTCGTAAGGAATCTTGACGTCATACCATGTGGAAATGAATCGGCCGAAAATCGAATGCTTGTCGGTGGCCTGGTAGTCCATCCGGCTTACAACCTGCCCGTCATTGCGCGAGTTGATGACGCCATACGAAATTTCACCGCAGGGATTGGCGGTTGTTGGAAGCTTGCCCACGATGTTGAGAGCCGCCCTGCTATAGAGCGCTGGATCGACGCGGTTGTTGACGAATGGCGCTCTCAGCGGGACCTGGCGTCCGCCATTGCAGGCAGGGGAAGTGAACGCGGTGAAGTCGCCGGCCAGCATCGCCGCTGTCGGAATAAAAGTTCTCGTGTCTGATGGATCCTCGCGAGTGGTCGTACCCTGGTAGCCGCCAAAGAAGAATAGCTTGTTCTTCATAATCGGCCCGCCGATCGTTCCACCAAACTGGTTTCGTTTCAGAGTGCTGCCCTTCGTGGCAAAATACTGGCGCGCATTGAACAAATCATTGCGGACGAACTCAAAGAGACCGCCGTGGAATTCGTTCGTACCCGACTTGGTGACCGAGTTGACCCATGCGCCAGACTGTCCTCCATTCGATGCGGTAACGCCGCTGGTTTCCACCTTGAATTCCTGCAACGCGTCCGGGAACGGGAATGGCTGACCCAGTCCGCTGTACTGATCGGTATGCGGAGCGCCATCGAGGTTGTATTGCACTCCGAAACCAAGGCCGCCGTTCACGGAAATGAACCGGCCGGTGTCGAAATTCTGGGCAGCGGGTGTGCCCGACTGGACAGCTCCGGCAGTAAGCATGATCAGTTCAGTGACGTTACGGCCGTTGAGCGGCAACTCCAGGATTCGTTCGTTCTCGATGATCTGCGAAACGCCGACGCTGCGGGTTTCCACCATTGCTGAATTCGCCTGCACTTCAATTGTTTCGGAAACCTGGCCAACCTCCAGCACCGGATTGATTGCCGGGCTGCTGTTGACCTGCAAGGCGATTCCCGTCTGCACGAAAGTGCGAAATCCGGGCAGAGCCGCTTCGAGCCGATAGGGCCCTACCGGCAGGTTCGGTAGTGTGTAGGATCCGGTCTCATTGGTAATGGTCATCCGGCTGATGCCGGTGTCCGTTTGCGTCGCCGTGATCTCCACTCCAGGCAGTACCGCGGCGCTCTGGTCTCGAACCGTTCCGCTGATCTCAGCCGTTGCCTGCGCCCAGACCATATTGCAGCTCAGTACAAGCGCCAGGAAAGCACTCGACAAATAAATCACGATGCGTCCCATATTCCCCCTCCTTCTTTGTTCTTATTTGGTAGCTATTCAGCTTCACACCAATGAGAACTGAAAAATGATTAGTGATTAATGAGTATTGCGCCTGAGGGATTCAACCACTCTGCCATTTGCTGATTCGTCGAAAAGTATTAATCACTAATCACTAATCATTTTTCAATTCTCAGATGAATCTGCAACCCGCGGAATAGCTTATTTGTTTTGAACGCCACCCGCGGGATTTCGCACTCTGGCATTGAATGCATTTTCAACGGAAGGCGCGCAGATCTCTTCGCGAAGCCCGTACCAGCCATCGAATGTCAGTGAGGCCTTCGAGGCCATTCGGGAAACTTTCTTGTCGCTGACCCACGGTGTCGTATAGATCTTGGGATCCGTCAGTTTCATGTTGAGTTCCACTGTGTCACCCACACGCCTGTATCGCTCTTCCAGCCGCATTTCAGTGCTGAACGGATTGCCGAACTGATCGAGCCAGGTCCTGTCGTCAAAACCTCCGGATTCCACGATCAGCGTGTCCCCTTCCCACCTGCCGACCGAATACCCATACCATCGGGAATCCGCGTCTTCAGGCAATTTTCGCCCGTCAGTCCATATGTCGCGCCATACATGCGCCCATTCAAAGAACTGCACAACCCGGTCCGGGAGGACGACGAATTCAAACGGTCTTGGAAAGAGAACCAGGCGGACCAGGCCGAGCGGATCGCAATTGCCCACAGGGTCGTTTCCCTGTGCCGGCGGAATGGCCCTGTCGCCATACGAAGGTTTGTTGGCATTGAATCTTGCCTGGCCTTCGCGCGTCATCGCCGGAGCCTTATTGGTCAGGGCCCGGCCGCCTCCGAACTGATTCCAGACACCATTGAGGCTGGCAGGACCGGACTGCTGTGCGGCCTGCGCAACGGTCACCACTGGGAAAACCAGGACAGCCATGACTGCAAGGATCAGACTCATATAAAGGTATCGCATGAACAAGCTCCTTATCCGTTCCTTATGGGTGAACCCGCTAATCGTTTCTCTCTCTGGGCAATGGAGTGCCGTTGAGTGTGACGCCCTTCGATTGATCCACAACACCGACACTCGCGCCGGCTTTGGATGGGAAAACAGTGAGAACAACCTGATCGCCAACCTTGAATGTCCGCCTGCTCCACCCGGATCTGGCCAGAACGCCCGGACTGTTCAGTTCACCCGCCCATTTGACGACTTTGCCGCTCGCATCTTTAACGTCAAAATAGAGCTGGACGTGCGGATTGGACCAGGCGAATTCGGTTATCGTTCCCGACAATGTAATCGGTTTGTCGTGATCGTATGAAATGTTGGTGCCGTGATGTGCCAGCAAAGGACTGCAAAACATCATGACGGCCACAAGCAGCCCCAGAGACACTGATCGATTAGTTTTCATTCGACATCTCCTCAAGATTCCTTTGGCCAGAAAATACGCCGTGCTAATTCGTGGTATCAACCTTCGTCACCCGATGCAGACTGTCTTAACATTAGCAAACGAACGGATGCCCTGCACCCAGAGTTCGCGGCCAAAACCCGAGGCCTTGATACCTCCAAATGGCATCCTGGGATCAGAGCGTGTCATCGAATTCACGAACACCATTCCCGACTCGATCTGCGAGGCCACGCGGTTGGCGCGATCCATATCCGTCGTCCAGAGCGACGATCCGAGACCGAAGCGGCTGTTGTTGGCCGCGGCTATTGCCTCCGCTTCATTCTTCACCCGGATGACAGCAGCAACCGGCCCAAATGTCTCTTCGTCGAAAGCCGCTACCCCGGGCTTTACTTCCGTCAACACCGTCGGCGGATAGAATGCCCCCGGCGAAGCCGGTAGCGTTCCACCCAGCAGGATTTTCGCTCCAGCATTTACCGAACGAACAACCTGGTCGTGCAATTCGTCACGCAGGTCCGGGCGAGCCATCGGCCCCACCTGCGTGTCCTTCTCAAGCGGATCGCCCGCCTTCAGGGCCTTGATATGGGCAGTTAATTTCTGGACAAACTCCTCATACACCGAGTCGACGACTATAAACCGCTTGGCTGCAATGCACGATTGGCCCGCGTTCTGGTTGCGGGCCCAGGCGCCCACTTTGGCAGCTTCTTCAATGTTCGCATCGTCGAGGACAATGAATGGATCAGAACCGCCGAGCTCGAGCACGCAGGGTTTCAGCTCGGCGCCCGCAGCGGCAGTAACCGCACGCCCGGCGGGTTCCGATCCCGTAAGGGTTACGGCCGATATGGTGGGATGCCGGATTACATTTGGAACCTGGCGGGCTGTAATCTTCAACGACCTGAAAACGTTCTTCGGCAGGCCGGCCCTGGTCAGGATGTCCTCGATCAAGATGGCGCATCCCATGACATTCGATGCGTGCTTCAGCACCATGGCGTTGCCGGCCATGATGATGGGACCGACGCATCGCAGCACTTGCCAGAATGGAAAGTTCCACGGCATTACGGCCAGCACAGTGCCCAGCGGCTGATAGCGAACAAGGGCCTGCTCCATCTGCAGTTTTTCGTCAGCCAGGAAAGACACCGCGTGCTCGGCGTAGAATTCGCAATTCGATGCGCACTTTTCAACTTCAGCGAGACCCTGCGTTATGGGCTTTCCCATTTCCAGCGCCATGGTCTTCGCAATTTCATCGGCCTCCTTCCGGAGTTGGGCGGCTATCGCCCGGAAGTGCCTGGATCTTTCGGGAAAAGGGACGCCCTGCCACTTCCGCTGGGCAATCCCGACGTCTGCAAGAATCGCTTCGACCTCGGCGTCCGAATGGCCCAGGTAAGTGGCAACTTCCTTTCCATTTGCCGGATTGATAATTACAAAAGACGAGGCCGTTTCTTTCTGGGCGACCGTCATTAGTATGCCTCCTCAAGGATATTTAACAGGGCTGCCTGATCGAACTCCACCGGGCTGTTGTCCAACAGCCGCTTGATGCCAGATGCGAGTTCCGCCATTTCATTCAGTTGTTCGCGCTTCATGCCAATCGCGTGAAGCCCGCGTGGGATCTGCACACTGTCCCCAAGGCGGGCTACCAACTCGGGCGCCTGTCGCGCAGCTTCATCATCACCTGCCTGGTTCAGGCTCGAATCCAATGCGCGAGCAATGAAGGCCAGTTCCGGAATGCGCGATTTGAGTATTGCCTGCAGGACTGCCGGCATGAGGACCGCATTGCCGAGGCCATGCGAAGTGTGGGTCGCCTCGCCCACCGGATATTGCAGCGCATGAACGGCGGCAGTGCCGGCGTTTGAAAACGCCATTCCCGCGGATAAGCTTGCAAGCGCCATATCCTCCCTGGCTTCTTTGTTGCCCGGCTCGGAGACAGCTTTCGCCAGGGACCTGGCAATGAGTTGAATCGCCTGCTTCGCAAGACTGTCGGATATTGGATTCTTTCCCACAAAGATCGCCCGCGGCGAGCGGTCCGTGGGAATTCGCGCGCAAAAGGACTCGATAGCGTGGCTCAGCGCATCCATGCCCGAGTGGGCCGTAACGTGGGGCGGACAGGAAACAGTCAGTGACGGATCCACCAGTGCCCATTTCGGCGTGATGAGCCGGCTTGCGATACCAACCTTCATAAAGCGGTCCGGATCGGCGACGACCGCTACCGGGCTGACTTCCGAGCCTGTGCCCGACGTGGTAGGTATCCCGATCAGGTTCACCACGGGCCCGGGCACGGCATTCTCGCCGTAGTAGGTTTGCAGGGGCCCGGGATAGCGAAGCAGGATGGCGGCACATTTCCCGAGATCCATGTTGCTGCCACCGCCGACCCCGACGATCACGTCCGGTTTGAACTGGCGAGCGGCTTCCACAGCGTCGGAGATGGTCTTGATGTCGATTTCGGGGCGGCCTTCAGGAAAGACCAGGACTTCCGCGCCACCTTCTTTCAACAGGAACTCGACCCGCTCCGCAATGCCGCTCTTGATAATGTTTCGATCGGTGCAGATCAGCGCTCGCTTCCCAAGCTCCTGGCCAACATTGCGAAGTTCGTCCAACACGCCCCAACCAAAGAAGACACGGCCCGCCGTGGAAAAACCCCAATGGCGGTTACTTGCAGATCGTGGAACGGAGCCGCTCTGCGTCATGCCATACCTCCTCGGGATGTGGAATCCCATTTGCCAGTCGTTCTTCTCGCAGCCTATTCTCCGGATCACCGGGAGCGGACACCTGCTTAAAGCCCTTTCCGGGCTTCGACGCTCGTAATTCGTCCAAATAGCCCTTCACTCCTGCGACGAGCGTTTCACCGCCGGGGAATGCTTTCGGATCGAGAACGATGAATAAATCGCCAACCGTGCATCGATACTCGGTATCCAATGTGCCGAGAACGGCTCTCCCAATCTCTGTGCCGGGCAACAAACCCGCCAGCATCGCTATCGAGATGCCGAGCCCGTATCCTTTTGGACCTCCTGCGGGAGTAAGCGAACCATGTAATGCAGCCTCCGGATCGGTCGTGGGATTTCCCTCTTTGTCGATCGCCCAACCTTCCGGAATCTTCTCGCCACGGTGCTTGAAGTCGATGATTTTTCCCATGGCACTGACTGAAGTAGCCATGTCCAGCAAGAATGGCCGTGGGCTGCTGGGAATTCCGATCGCGATGGGGTTCGTGCCAACCAAAGCTTCCGCTCCGCCAAAGGGGTGAACGAGCACCTCGGTGGTTGTGAAACCAATACAGACCAGTCCTTCTAAAGCACGGCGCTCGGCATAATAGCCGACCATCCCAATATGAGCGGCGTTTCGAACGGTCAGCACGGCGACACCGTGCTTTCGCGCAGCTGGTGTCAGCTCTCTAAGGGAGGTCTCTGCGATGGCGGTACCAAACCCGTCCTTCCCGTCCACATTCAACACGGAATCCGTGGTCCAGGTACGTTCGGGTTTAACGTTGACCTTCAGTAACCCTTTCTGAATGCGCGTGACCATAACGGGAAGCCGTTGCACGCCATGGGAGTGAATCCCCCTCAAGTCCGCTTCCGTCCAAACATCCGCCTGAATGAAGCTTTCTTCCTCGCTCGCGCCCAAGCCACGAAGGACGGAAGTGATGAGTTCGATTTGTTGCTTCCTGGAAACCGTTACGGACATAACGATTGACTCTTTCCGAGTTTCTTCAAGGTTGTGGCATAACGAAGACGGGAACTCCGGCAAGGAGTTCCCGTCTTCTGGGCTATTTAGATCAAAGCTGACGTACGGCGGACCCACGGCGTCTTGCCGGCTTCCTTTGAGACTTTCTCAACGTCGTTTACGTATGCGCCTGTCTGCGTAAGGACGTGATGCAGATCGTTTCCGAGACTGATGAGCGGGAACCCTTTCTTCAGGAACTCGCCAACGCGCGACGTTCCAAACAGGAAGAGGCCAAGAATGACATTGTTCTTGGCTGCAGCCGCCTTCAATTTGTCGGTCGCCTCCATCAATTCGGGGGAGGTGTACATGTCAGGGAATTTGTATTTCTCGAAGAGCCCCATCGACATGCAAAGGTCATTCTGGCCAAGGAAAAGAAGATCGACGCCCTTTACTGCGGCAATCTCGTCAATGTTCTTGATGCAATCGGCGGTTTCAACCTGCAGTGCCGTGATCACGTTGTCGTTGGCCGCGCCGGCATAACCCAGGAGGCCCGCCTTGTTCATGCTGCGCTGGGGGAAGTAGACGGACCGTGTTCCAGCTGTTGGATATCGTGTACAACTCACGGCCTGCCGGGCTTCCTCGGCAGTGTTGATGTATGGCACGAGAACGCCGTCTGCGCCTGAATCCAGCGACTGCTGAATACCGGGTCTGTCGCTGTACCCGCCGACACGAACGAGCGACTTGGCGCCTCCGCTCGAAATGGCGGCCAGCATTGCGGAAAGGGTCTCATATCCCATGGGCCCATGCTGCGAGTCGACAAGCAGCCAATCATAACCGCTGTGGGCTATCTGCTCTGCAACTACCGGACTATGTGAATTCAGGAACAATCCTATTTTCGGAGTTCCCGCGCGCAACTGCTTCTTAAACTCGGCACCGCTTAGAGTCTCACTCATTAATTCTTCTCCTGTCCTTATGTTGTGAAATTGAATTCTGCCAAGAAGAGTCGTGCTCCCTCCCATCAGGCACACGACGTACATCCATCGACCAGACTTTTTTTGGCACGTAACTCTACCTTATTTACGGAACTCAGGAAAGTGGGAGGTCCTGATCCCAACAAATCCATCGGAATGCTACATTAACTTGCGGTGAATCATGCCCTTGCTTCAACGAACCAGGTAGACAACTATCTGGCTTTCGTTATCAGGACGATCACTGGAGCTTTGTCAAGGGAACGCATTCAGTCCAGTTTGATTAGCACTCATTGATCGAGTTGCTGCTGTAGCCAGGGACGGCCATCAGCTTCTTCTGGTCCAGGACGGCAGCGGAGGGAAGGATACCAGAGGACAAGGACGCCTCATCGCGACCCAAAAAAGAGCAGATGCACAGGCAAAACGGCAAAGCGCCTCACCGCTCATGACGAGTTGTGAGGCGTTACTATTTCAGGGAAGCCATCATCGCTTCCAACGCCTTTCGCGGACTCCGATCCTCAGTCACTGCACGGCCAACCACGATGTAGTCCGCGCCGGCGTCGATTGCCGCGCGAGGTGTCGCTATGCGCTGCTGATCATGAATGGACTGGTCAGGCATGCGGATTCCGGGAGTGACGATTCGGAAGTCAGGCTTCACAGTCTTCCTGAGTAATTGGATCTCCTGCGGCGAACAGACCACCCCGTCCATACCACAATCCTGGGCAAGCAAGGCAAGGCGCCGCACTTGACGCTCTACAGCGTCCGGAACGCCGACCTCCTGCAACATCTGCCCATCAATGCTCGTCAACACAGTCACAGCCACAACGAGAGGCTTCAAGCCACCGGTATTCTCCTGCAGGGCTCGGGCAACAGACTCCATCATGTTCCGGCCTCCGCCTGCATGGATTGTCATCATCGAAACGCCCAGCTTTGCCGCTTCCACCACCGCATGCACGACCGTGTTTGGAATGTCGTGAAACTTGAGATCAAGGAAGACCTTTCCTCCATTGTCGATAATGTCCTTCACGATCGCGGGGCCGGCAGCCATAAACAACTGGCTGCCGACTTTGAACATGCCACTGAGTGGTTTGAGTTCCCTGACGAGATCCAGCGCTTTTTCCCCTGAACTGATATCCAGGGCGATGAGAATTCGTTCTTTCATTCTGACGACTTCATCTTTCCGACAAGATCTCTGATCGAGTTCAGACCCCTTCTGACAAGAAACTTCTCGAGGCCCTCAAGCACCTGGACAGGCGCGCGCGGATCGTAGAAATTCGCTGTACCTACTTGAATGGCGGAA